>DASTWH010000424.1:0-4207 GCA_035758735.1 Gaiellaceae bacterium | reverse complement strand
CGCGAGCAGATGCGGACGTGATCGTCATGGCGGCGGCCGTCGCCGACTACCGGCCGCCGGCCGTGCGGCTCGACGAGAAGCGCACGAAGGACGGCGATAGCTGGACTATTGAGCTCCAGCCGACGACGGACGTCCTGGCGGCGATCGGTGCCAATCGGAAGGCGGCGCAGGTCCTCGTCGGCTTCGCCGCCGACCCCGGGGAGAACGGGCTTTCTCGCGCCCGCGACAAGCGCATCGCGAAGAACGCCGATCTCTTCGTCTTCAACGATGTCGGTCGCCCGGACATCGGATTCGACGGTCCCGACAACGAGGTGGTCGTCCTGTCCGCAGGCGGCGAGCGGACGATCGCAAAGGCACCGAAGCCGGTCGTCGCGGCGGCTGTTCTCGACGAGGTGGAGCGGCTACTCTCGGAGAGATGACCGACGCCGCGCGCGCGGATGGACTGGTCGCAGCGCGGTCGGCTGCGGAAGTGGTCGAGCGCGTCGTCGAGAACCTCGAGCGGTCGGTGCGCGCGCCACGGGCGACGCTCGAGCTGTGCGTCCTCTGCCTGCTCGCGGAGGGGCACCTCATCATCGAGGACTTCCCAGGCGTCGGGAAGACGATGCTCGCGAAATCGGTCGCTCGCTCGCTCGATCTCTCGTTCTCCCGCCTGCAGTTCACGCCCGACCTGCTGCCGACCGACGTGACGGGAGTCAACGTCTTCAACCAGCGCTCGGGCGAGTTCGAGTTCCGATCGGGGCCTGTCTTTGCGAACGTGCTCCTCGTCGACGAGATCAACCGCGCGTCACCGAAGACGCAATCGGCGCTGCTCGAGGCGATGCAAGAGGCGCAGGTGACGATCGACGGCATGACGTACGAGCTCGAGCAGCCGTTCTTCGTCGTCGCGACGCAGAACCCGATCGAGTACGAGGGGACGTACCCGCTGCCGGAAGCGCAGCTCGACCGCTTCACCGCGCGGCTCGCGCTCGGCTACCCGCCGCACGGCGAGGAGGCGCGGATGCTCGCCGAGCAGACGACGAGCCCACCGCTCGACGACCTGCTTCCCGTCGCGGATCGCGACGACCTGCTCGGTGCGATCGGCGCTGCTCGCGCCGTCTATGTCGAGGAGAGCGTCGGGCACTACGTCGTCACGCTCCTCCGGCACACGCGCGAGAGCACGCTGCTCGCGCTCGGAGCGAGCCCTCGAGCCGGTATCGCGCTCCTGCGCATGGCGAAGGCGCGAGCAGTCGCGCACGGTCGCGACTACGTCGTGCCCGAGGACGTCCAGGGCGTCGCGAGAGCGGTGCTCTCGCACCGCGTCATCCTCGCCCCGGAAGCGCGTGCGGCCGGCGCTCGCGGTGAGGACGCCATCGAGCGAGCGCTCGCCGAGGCCGCCACTCCCAGATGAGCGCCCGGCGCGGAGGCCTCGGCCTGGGCGCGATCGCGCTCGGGGCGGCCGTCGCCTCGGGGTCCAGGCCGCTCGGCGTCGTCGGAGTCGGATTCCTGCTCGCCTGGGGCGTGACGTGGCTCTGGACGTGGCTTGCGGAGCGCCCGGTCACGCTCGCGCTGGACGTGCGACCGGACAGCGCACGTGAAGGCGACCGAGTGAGCCTCACCGTCGAGGTTCGGCGGACGTCGCGCGTCCCGCTCGGGTCGGTCACCGTCGATCTCGCTCTCGGTCGGCTCGGACGCCGATCGCAGGGGCTTCGTGGCCACGGGCGCGGACTGGCCGCCCGGATCGACCTCGGGCCGCTGCCGCGTGGCGTGTACGTGATCGACGACGCGAAGGTGGTAGTGGGAGACCTCCTCGGGCTCACGTCACTCACGCCACCTGCCGCGTTCGAGAAGACGACGCTGGTCGTCCGACCTCGGCTCGTCGTGCTCGACGGGCTGTTCTGTGACGCCGGGATCGTCGGAGGCGACGGTCGCAGGTTGCTGCTGCGTCGCTCCGCCGGGTTCGACTTCCATTCCGTGCGGGAGTACGAGCAGGGCGAGTCGCTCCGCCGCGTCCACTGGCCGACGAGCGCGCGACGTGGGCAGCTCATGGTCAAGGAGCTCGAGGACACGTCGCACGACGGCGTGGTCGTCGTGCTCGACTGCGAGGCGGCCGGCGCCGTCGGTGCGCCGCCCGACTCGAGCTTCGACGCGGCGGTTCGCGCCGCCGGCTCGATTCTCCAGGCGCATGCCACCCGCGGCCGGGTCGCCACGCTCGTCTCGACCGGCACTGGCTGTGGCCCGGTCCAGGTGCGGACGGCTCACGCCGAGCTCGGCGGTGCATTGACCTCGCTCGCGGCCGCTGTCGCGGACGCTCCGTACGATCTCGTTCGCGCTCTCCGCGAGCTCCCGGCGCGTGGAGGGGGCGGGGAGCTGACGATCGTGACGGCAACCCGCGACCCCGCCGCGTTCGCGGGCGTGCTCGCCGTGGCCGCCCGCCGGCCCGTTTCGCTCGTGTGGGTCGATGCTGCGAGCTACGCCGGCCGTCCCACGCGTGCCGAGCCCGGCGTCCTGCGACTCGCGGCCCACGGCATCCCGACGGCGGTCGTCCGCCACGGCGACGATCTCACGGCGGCGCTCTCCGGCCGCGTCCTCGGAGCAACCGCGCATGGCTAGGACGGTTGTCGCCACGATGGTCGCCGCGGCCGCGGTCGGGGTTGCGTGGATCAGCCTGGAGGAGCCACGCCTCGTCCGCGACGCCGTCGTCGTTGCAGCGCTTGCGATCGCGCCGGCCCTCGTGTCCTCGAAGCGAGCTCGGCTGCTCGCGATCGTCCCGAGTGCGCTCGGCGCGGCCTGGGTCGCGTTCGGCGCCGAGCCGTGGGAGCTCCTGCCGTTTCGCGACGAGCGCGTGCTCGCCCCGACGCTGCGCGATGCGAGCGCGGGCATCATCGACTTCTACGGCGTGTTCCTGCCGTTCGTCCCGCAGCGCAACCCGGAGATGCACACGCTGGTCCTCTGCGCGATCTTCGGATTCACGCTCGCCGTCGGCCTTCTCGTCGCGACACGACACCCGATTGCGGCTTCGGCGGTGACCGTCGCGGGCGTCGGCTGGCCGGCGACCCTGTCCGGAGGTAGCGCGATCGGGTTCGGCACGCTCGCCCTCGCCGCCGCGCTCGCGATTCCGCTCGTCCTCCGGGCGAGCACGCTGAGGACGCTCGCTGCGGGGACCGCGATCGCATCGCTCGTCGTCGTCGGTGCTGCCTCGGCCTCGTCGGTGACCACGCTCGGCCGTAGCGCCGCGCTCGACTGGGAGAGCTGGGACCTTCGCGGTCCGGCGCGTGAGGTGAGCTCCGTGCCGTTCGTCTGGAACTCGAACTATGCGGGGATCAGCTTCCCGCCGACGAAAACCGTCGTCCTGCGTGTCGAGGGGCCGACGGTGCCGTACTACTGGCGCGCGACGACGCTCGATCTCGTCTCGAACGGCCACTGGTCCGAGGATCTCTTCTGGCTCGACCAGGTCGACGGCGGAAGGCGTTCCTTGCACCTCCCGCAACTCGTGCCGCAGCGTGCGAGCAAGCCGCGCAACTGGGTCGAGCAGCAGATCGAGGTGGACGCTCTCGTCGACGATCACCTCGTCGCTGCGGGGACCCCCGTCGGCCTCGATGCTCCCCGGCTGGGGACGATCTTCCAGCTCTCCGGTGGCGTGCTCCGCGTCCGCGAACCGGTGCGGGCGGGGCAGCGCTACACGGTGTGGAGCTATGCGCCGGACCCGTCGCCGCGGACGCTCGCGGCGGCACCACAGCGCACCCCGCCCGCGATCGCGAGATTTCTCGAGGTCGACGGCCGCGTCTTCCCTGCATTCGACACACACGGCCGGGACCGCACGATGCGGAGCTTGCTCCACGATTCCTCCTACGACGGGCACGGCTGGCACACGACGATGTGGAACATCGCGCGTCGCGTGGCGCGCGACGCCACGACGCAGTACGGCGCAGTGCTCGCGCTCGAGTCGTGGTTTCGTCAGACGGGCGGGTTCCGGTACGACGAGTCGCCGCCCCGGGTGCCGGGGCCACCGCTCGAGGTGTTCGTGGCGCGGACGAAGGCCGGGTACTGCCAGCACTTCGCCGGCGCCATGGCGCTCATGCTGCGGCTTCTCGGCGTGCCGACCCGCGTCGCCGTGGGCTTCACGAGCGGGACGAGGAAGGACGGAGCATGGGTCGTCACCGACCACGACGCCCATGCCTGGGTCGAGGTCTGGTTCGCGGGACAGGGCTGGGTCCCGTTCGATCCGACA
>DASTWH010000342.1:0-12362 GCA_035758735.1 Gaiellaceae bacterium | reverse complement strand
GAGAGCGTGCTCCGCCCGCTCGCGGCGGTCCTCGTCGTCAACGCTGCGCTCTGGTTCGGCGCGCTGGCGGCAACCCGCGTCGAAAAGCCGCCCGGCTAGACGTTGAACCTGATGTTGAGGACGTCTCCGTCCTCGACCACGTAGGTCTTGCCCTCGAGCCGCTGGAGGCCGCGGCGCGCCGCCTCGGCATGAGAGCCACACTCGAGGAGATCGTCCCAGCGGATCACCTCGCAACGGATGAACCCTCGGGCGATGTCCGAGTGGATCGACTCGGCCGCGTCGAGTGCGGTCCGACCCGTCTGCAGCGTCCACGAGCGCGCCTCGGTGTCCCCGACCGTGAAGAACGTCACGAGCCCGAGCGCCTCCTTGAGCCGGAAGACGACGTCGTCGAGCGCAGAAGGGCCGGAGCGGAACTCGGCAGCCTCCTCGGGAGTCAGCTCCGCGAGCTCCATCTCGAATGCGCAGTCGATGCCTCCCGGCCCGTTCTCGACGGGGATGAGCGGCTTCGTCGTCAGCGGCTCGAGCTCGGACGGAAGCTCGCCGCTCCATTCCGAGAGCGGCTTGCCGTCGTCGAGGTGGGCGAGCAGCCGCTCGGTCGTCTCGACCTCCTGCCGCTTCGCGCGATCACCCGACTTCGCCTCCTTGCGCACGCGCTCGAGCCGGCGGTCGACGTGCTCGCGATCGGCCACGATCAGCTCGAGGCGAAGCGTCTCGAGGTCGGCTGCCGGGTCGGCGTCCTCCGAGAAGCCGTCGAGGACTGCGAGGAGCGCGTCGGACTGACGGAGCTCGCCCGGGATCTCGGCACGCCCCGGCACGTCCACGACCCGGATCGCCGCGGGGGTGACCTTCTTCGAGCCGACGATCTCCGCCAGTTGCCCGAGGCGGTCGTCCGCGATGACCGCCATTCCCAGGTTCGGCTTCTGCGTGACCTCCGAGTAGGCGGTCACCTCCGCTCCCGCACGAGTCAGCGCGTTGAAGAGCGTCGTCTTCCCGGAGTTGGGGAGGCCGACGATGCCGACCCGCAATGCCATGGCCGGCTACGCGGCGAAACCGGCGCGTGTCTCGCGCGCGTAGCGCTTGACGTAGAGGACGCGCGGGAGCACGAGCACCATCACCGAGTCCTCGGCCTGAAGCTCGACCGTCGCGCTTCCACCGGAGGATTTGAGGGCACCGTCGAGTGCCTCCGCGCTGGCCTGCGTGACGAGCGCGCTCAGGATCTGCCCGCCGTCGAGACCGATCTCGATCCGTACGAAGTCGTCAGCCACTCGCTACCACCTCCGTGAGAACACCGTGGACGGAATCCGGATGGATGAACACGAACTCGACCCCGAAGAGCCCCACGCGTGGACGGTCGACGAGCTGCGCCCCTGCAGCCTCCAACCGATCGACGGTTGCAAGTAGGTCTTCGGTCGCGAGCCCGACATGGTGCATTCCCGGTCCCCGACGGGCGAGGAAGCGGCCGACGGGCGTATCGTCACCGGTCGGCGTGACGAGCTCGATGCGACTCTCGCCGACGAGCAGCGATGCGGCCTCGACCCCCTGCTCGGCGAGCGGCTTGCGGTACTCGAAGCGTGCTCCGAAGAGCGTCTCGTACGTCGCGATCGCCTGGTCGAGATCGGTGACGGCGATCCCGAGATGATGAATGCCCCGCACGCGGGCGATGCTAGCCGTGCAGGCTAATCGCGCATGGGGAGAGCGCGCACGGTCCCGATCGTCTCGGCCGAGTGCGACTCGGGCGGGACATCGGCGAGCAGCGCCTCGAGCTCGGAGCGGTCGAGCGTCTCCTTCTCGAGGAGCGCCTGCGCGACACGATCGAGCGCGGGCCGGTGCTTCTCCAGGAGGCGCTTGGCCTCCTCGTAGGCGTGGTCGGTGAGACGAGCCTGCTCCGAGTCCCGCAGCCGCTTCGTCTCCTCCGAGAGCGCGTAGTTGTCGGCCCGCATCGTCCGCGAGGGGGCGACCTCCGACATCCCGAACTCGAAGACCATCGAGCGGGCGATCTCGGTCACGCGCTGGAGATCGTTGGCGGCACCGTTCGTGATCCGGCCGAACACGATCTCCTCGGCGCCCCGCCCGGCGAGGAAGACCTTCATGAGGTCGATGAACTCCTCGCGCGTGTGCATGTAGCGGTCCTCCGCCGGCGTGTTGAGCGTGTATCCGAGCGCCTCGCCGCGCGACACGATCGTCGCCTTCTGGGCGGGAAAGAGATCGCCGACGAGATGCGACATGAGCGCGTGGCCCCCCTCGTGGTACGCGAGGATCCGCTTCTCCCTCTCGGAGACGACGCGGCGCTGCTGGAGGCCGGCGACGATGCGGTCGAGGGCAGCGTCGAAGTCCTGTTGCCGGATGAAGCGCTCGTTCGAGCGGCCGGCGAAGATTGCCGCCTCGTTGCAGAGGTTGGCGAGATCGGCCCCGGTGAGACCGGCGGTCTGACGGGCGATCGCCGCGAGGTCGACGTCCTTGTCGAGCGGCTTGTCGCGCGTGTGGACCGCGAGGATCGCCTCGCGGCCGGCGACGTCGGGCGCCGCCACGAGCACCTGCCTGTCGAAGCGGCCGGGCCGCAGCAGCGCGGTGTCGAGATCCTGGAGCCGGTTCGAGGCGGCCATGACGACGACCTCGTCCCGCGCGGCGAAGCCGTCGAGCTCGACGAGGAGCTGGTTGAGCGTCTGGTCGTGCTCGCGGTGGAACCCGCCGCCGATGCGCGCGGTGCCCACGGCGTCGAGCTCGTCGATGAACACGATCGAGGGGGCGTGCTTGCGGGCCTCTTCGAAGAGCTTGCGAATGCGCGCCGCGCCGAGGCCTGCGAACATCTCGACGAACGACGCCGCGCTCTGCGAGTAGAAGTTCGCGCCGGACGCGCTCGCGACCGCCTTGGCGAGCAGCGTCTTCCCCGTGCCCGGCGGGCCGTGCAGGAGGATCCCTCGAGGGACCCGGGCTCCGAGCCGCTCGAAGCGCTTGCGGTCGCGGAGGAACTCGACGACCTCCTCGAGCTCGGCCTTCGCCTCGTCGAGCCCGGCGACGTCGGCCCACGAGACCTCGACCTGCGAGCCGCGTACGACCGGTGCCGGCTTGGCGCGCGGCATGAACTTGAGCGTGTAGAGCAGCAGGAGGATGACGATCCCGAAGAACACGATCGGGAGCCACGTGAGAAGCGTGTTCTCGAGGTCCACCACTCGCGTATCGGCAGCCCGGGGAACGCGCTGAAGCGAGAACTACGTCGCGGTGCGCTCGAGCTCGAGACAGGCGTCGCGAGCGGCGTTCGCCACCTCGAGCTGATCCGCCGACGGCTCGGCCGTCGAGAGGTGCCGCTGGAGCTCGAACCCGGGCTTCGCGAGCGCGCGCGCCAGCGGATGGGTCGGGTTCCGCGCGACCCAGGAGAAGATCTCCACCGAGCCTCCGATCGCACCGGCCGTCCCGACGAGCCGCGTAACGCTCCTCGTGCCGGCCGGAACCTTCGCGGCGACCACGTTCACCGCGAGCGACGACGCGACCATGGGGGCGATGAGCTGGGACCCACACCGCGGATGTTCCTTCGGCGCCGGGGTCCCGCCGTTCTCGTACGTCCCGATCGAGATGTGCTCGGCCCCGTGATAGGCGGCGAGCTCCGGGCCACGCAGGGCGAGCGCGGCGGGGAGGAACGCCACTCCCGCCGCCGCCAGCTCTCTCGTTCCCGGCGACAACCTCGAGCGCCGCAACGTGCGAGCGGCCACGGCAGTTCCGAGGATCGCGGCGAGCACGCTCGGCTTCTCGAACGGGAAGCGCGCCTGCGGGAGGGCGCGGCGCACGGTCGGAAGGAGCGCAAAGGCCTCGGCAAGGATGAGGGGCCCGCGGAGGATCGGCAGTTTCCGCCGCGCGACGGGCGCGAGGTGCGGCTTGCGTCCGGACGCGACGTGCAGCGTGCCGTCCTCGTCACGAACCGCGCAACCCCACGACGTCGGTCCGTGGACGAGCACACCGTTCTGGAGCGCCATCCCTCCCAGCCGTATGGTCTCGTCGGGCACGTTCAGACCTTACCCACGACCTCACGCAGCGCCGCCTGGAGTGCATCCCCGGCGGGCCCGCGCCCGAGCGCGTGCCCGTCGATCTCGACGAGTGGCATGACCTCGCGTACCGACGAGGAGGTGAAAGCCTCCTCCGCCACGATGAGCTCCGTGAGCGGATATGCCCCCTCGTCGACCTGGTACCCGCACTTGGGCGCGAGCTGGATCAGCGCCGCGCGGGTCACGCCGGCGAGGATCCCGAGGTCGAGGCCAGGCGTGTAGAGCTTCGAGCCGGCGCGCCACCAGACGTTCGTCACCGTCCCCTCGAGGACGACTCCGTCGCCGTCGACGAAGAGCGCCTCGTCGACACCACGACGTCGGGCCTCGGCCTCGGCCGCCATGTTCACCGCGTAGCTCGTCGACTTCACGCCCGGAAGCAGCCAGGGGGCGGACGCGCGGACGCCGAGGAGCGAGACGGCGGTGGCGCCGCGCTCGCGCGTCTCCTCGATCCACTCGGGAATCGTGCTCAAGAGTGCGAGCGCCGACGGGATGCCTCCCGTCGGTCCGGCTGTCCAGACGAGGCGCAGCGAGGCGTCGCCGCCTTCGGCCTTGGGGAGGACGAGCCCGACGAGGACCTGCAGCCGCCGGCGCTCGACGGCCGGAAGTCCGATGCTCGCTGCCGAGGCGGTCAGCCGGTCGAGGTGCGCCTCGAGACTGAACGGCCTGCCGCTGTAGACGCGCAGCGTCTCGAACGCGGCTCGACCGCGCAGCAGGCCCTCGTCGTCCGCCCGGATGACGGGCTCGGTCGGATCGACGAGCCCTCGCCCGGTCACCGCGAGCGCCAGGACCGTCACGACAGTGCCGCCTCGGGAACCCGGGAACCGAGCGCCGCGAGCAGCGGGCCGGCCTTCGTCCACGACTCCTCGACCTCGGCTGCCGGATCGGAGTCCCACACGACGCCGCCGCCCACCCAGAGGTGGACCGTGCGGTCGGCGATCGCGAACGTCCGGATGGTCAGCGTGAGGTCGAAGTCGCCGTTCCCGTACACGCGCCCGAGCGCGCCCATCGAGGCGCCGCGACCCACCGGCTCGAGCTCGGCGATCAGGTCGACCGCGGCGATCTTGGGCGCGCCGGTCACCGAGCCGCCCGGAAACGTCGCCGCGAGGATCTCGGACAGCCCGACCCCGGGTCGGAGCGTCCCCTCCACCGTGGAGACCATGTGCTCGACGCCGGCGAGCTCGTGCGTCTCCATGAGCTCGGGCCAGCGGATCGAGCCCGGCTTGCAGACGCGCGAGAGGTCGTTCCGCTCGAGGTCGACGATCATCACGTGCTCCGCCGCGTCCTTCGTCGAGTCGCGGAGCTCGGCGGCGTCACCACGCGGCCGGGTTCCCTTGATCGGCATCGTCCGAATGCTGTCGCCCCGGCGGGAGAGGAAGAGCTCGGGTGACGCGGAGACCACGGACCAGGTGTCGGTGACGAACGGCGCCCGCTGAAGCGGCCGGAGAGCTTCGAGCCGAGTCGCAAGCGCGTAGGCGTCCCCGGCGAATGGCGCCTGGAGGTGCTGGACGAGGTTGACCTGGTAGACGTCGCCGCGCGCGATCGCCGCGCGGACCTCGTCGACCGCGGCGCCGTACTCGGCCGCCGTCCACGTCTGCTCCCACTCGCCGATCTCGAAGCCGCCCTCCACGTGACCCGGCCCGACACGTCCGACCCGGCACGCGGCCAGCGGGAGCGCCGGGCACGGCTCGGGCGGCGCCTGCACGGCAGTCCGGCGAATCGCCTGGGAGAGCCCGTATCCCAGGTAGAGCTCGGCGACGAGCTCCGCACGGTCGGCGAAGAACCCGCGCTCGCGAAGCCAGTCCTCGATGCGGGTGAAAGCGGCACCCGGCTCTCGGAGCTCGAGCAGCTCAGCCACCGACGGCCTCCGTGAGCTCGCGATATGCGGATCCGGGATCGTCGCTCCAGAAGACTGCGCTTCCGGCGACGAGCAGACCGGCGCCCGCATCCCGCGCGCCGGCGACCGTCTCGCGGTTGATGCCGCCGTCGACCTGGACGCGCACGCTCCGTGGAAGCGCGGACCGCAGCTCCGTGAGCCGTTCGAGCGACTCGGGCATGAACGCCTGCCCCGAATAGCCGGGGTGGATGGACATGCACAGCACGAGGTCGGCACCGTCCGCCGCCGCCACCGCGTCCGGCACGGCGGTCTCCGGGTTGAACGCGACCCCGACGCCGAGGCCGAGCGAGCGAGCGGCCGCGATCGCCCGCGGCGGGTCGTCGCACGCCTCGACATGGAAGGTGACGCTGTCCCCGCCTGCCTTCGCGACGGCTTCGAACTGCGACTCCGGGTCGGACACCATCAGATGGCAGTCGAGCCGTGCGTTCCAGCCTCGCACGAGCGGCGAGATGGAGGCGAGCACGATCGGCCCGATCGTGATCTCGGGGATGAAGTGGCCGTCGCCGACGTCGAAGTGGAACACCCTGGCGCCAGCGAGCCGAAGCGTCTCGAGCTGCTCGCCGAGTCGCGAGAAGTCGGAGGCATAGATCGACGGCTCGATCTCGATTGCGTCTGCCCACTCGGTCCAGCTCACGCGTTCAACCTAGCGAGTGACTCGGGATCTACTGCGGCTCGCGCCAGCCGCCGTGACGTCGCGCGAGTGTCGTCGCGCGCCTCGGCCCCCACGTTCCCCGGCGGTACTTCTCGACCGGAGGCGGGTCGTCGAGCAGCGGCTGCACGATCCGCCACGTCTCCTCGATGACGTCCCACCGCGGGAACAGCATCGTCCGACCGTTCAGCGCATCCGTGAGCAGGCGCTCGTACGGGCCGGGGCCCTTGCCGAGCTCCTCGAGGAACGAGACGTCGAGGGTGACCTCGCGCGTGTCCTCCGCACCGGGGGTCTTGGCGAAGAGCGTGATCGTCATGCCCGCGTCCCGGCCGATGCGAAACACGACGTCGTCGTACCCCGGGCTCGCGAGCCTGTGGACGCCGTAGCGAAGCTCGGGGACCTGCCGCAAACGCACGATGATCTCGGTCGCCGTCACGGGCATGTACTTCCCGGCGCGCACGAAGATCGGAACTCCTGACCAGCGCCAGTTCTCGATCGTGAGCTTCAAGCCGACGAACGTCTCCGTGTCGGAGCCTGCCGCGACCCCTTCGACCTTGTCGTATCCCTGGTACTGCCCGCGCACGGCATGTGACGGGTCGACCGACGGCATCGAGCGGAAGACGTCGAGCCGGTGCCGCGAGACGGCTTCGTCGTCGCCCGACGGCGGCTCCATCGCCACGAGCGCGAGCACCTGGAGCAGGTGATTCTGCACGACGTCCCGCAGCGCGCCGACGCGGTCGTAGAACGCGCCGCGCCCCTCCACGCCGAAGTCCTCCGCCATCGTCACCTGGATGGAGTCGACGTGCTCGCGGTTCCAGACGGGCTCGAACAGCGCGTTCGAGAACCTGAGGTACATGATGTCCTGGACGGGCTCCTTCCCCAGGAAGTGGTCGATGCGATAGAGCCGGCGCTCGGGCACGAGCGCGGTCAGCCGGTCGTTGAGCTCCCGCGCAGACACGAGGTCGGTCCCGAACGGCTTCTCCACGACGAGCCGCGCGTTCTCGAGAAGACCCGCGCTCGCGAGCTGCTCCGAGCTCTCGAGGAACGTCGCCGGCGGGATCGCGAGGTAGAAGATGGGGAGCTTCGCCCCTTTCAGCGCCGTGCGCAGCTTCTCGTAGAGATCGTCGTCCGTCGCGTCCCCGCCGACGTACGAGAGCCTCGAGAGGAACGAGTCGAGGATCCGCCGATCCAGGCTGTCCTTCTTCGCCGCCTCGATCGCGGCGCGCGCATGGTCCTGCATCTCGTCGTTGCGGAGGGGTCGTCGACCAACGCCGATGACCGGGGACGTGAGGACGCCCTGCTCCGTGAGGTCGTAGAGCGCCGGCAGCGTCTTCGTGCGGGCGAGATCGCCCGTGATCCCGAAGACGACGAGCGCGTCGGCGGTCTCGTTCATTTCGTCAGGAGCTCGCGGGCGACGAAGCGGAGCATGTCGGCGCCGAGCTCGAGGTCACCGACGGAGGTACGTTCGTTCGCCGAGTGGACGAGCTTCGACGTCTCCTCCGGGCCCATGTCACGGATCGGGAAGAAGCCGTAGGCGACCGTGCCGAACGCCTCTCGCAGGTAGTGGCTGTCGGTGAACCCGGGGCAGGCCATAGGCGCGAGACGCGCGCCCGGCTCGATCCCCTCGGTGAAGCGCTCGAGAGCGTCCCAGAGCGGCGTGTCGAGTGGCGAACGCGTGCCGCCGACGACTTCCTCGAACTCGATGTCGTAGCGGCCGTCGCCGAGCGCCGCGCGAATCAGAGGCTCGACATCGGCCGGCGTCGACTCGGGCAGGAGCCGACAGTCGACCGTGATCTCGCACTGCGCCGGTATGACGTTTCGCTGGTGCGAGGCGTCGATCATCGTCGGCGAGAGCGTGAACGCGAGGAGAGGCTCGACGAGAGCAGGGAGCATCGGGTGGAGCGCACGTGCGCGGTCGAGCGCCTCTTCGAGCGGCGGCGCTTCGCCGAGGAGCGCTTCGAGCAGTCCCTTGGCCTCCGGGATCAGCTCCCGGGGAGGCTCGTAGGCACCGAGCGCCTCGAGGTAGCGAGCGGACTTCACGAGGGCGTTGTCCGCGATGCCCGGCATCGAGGCGTGCCCGCTGCGGCCGTACACGCGCACGACGAACGGCGCGGACGTCTTCTCCGCGGTCGCACAGAGGTAGACCGGCGTCTCGCCCACGAGGAGCCGGTCGCCTGCGCCCTCGTTGACCGCGTAGTCGCAGCGGACGGCGTCCGGATGGTGCTCGCAGAGCCAGACGAGCCCGAACCCGCCGACCCCGGCGACACCGCCGACCTCCTCGTCGGCGGTCGCGATGAAGAGGAGGTCGCCCGCTGGCTCGAACCCTTCGCGGGCGAGCGACGCGAACGCGACGGCCGACGCTGCGACCTGGTCCTTCATGTCGAGCGCGCCACGCCCCCACACCTCCCCGTCGACGAGATCGCCGGACCACGGGTCGCGATCCCACTCGGCCGGATCTGCGAGCACCGTGTCCGTGTGGCAGAGGAACGCGAGTGACGGCCCGTCTCCACCCTCGATCCTGGCGACGAGGTTCGCCCGCTCCGGCACGCGGGCATACAGCTCCGCCTCGATGCCGTCGCGCGCCAGGTAGTCGCGCAGGAGCTCCGCCGCCTCCGTCTCGTTCCCCGGAGGATTGACGGTGTTCAGACGGAGCAGCGCCTGGAGCAGCCCGGTGACCTCGTCTCGAAGCGTCATCGGGGCGCCAGCATACTTTCCACGTGTCCGACCTCTTCTCCGAGGCAGCCCGGGAACGGCAGGCGGAGAACGCCCCGCTCGCCGTGCGGCTCCGCCCGTCGCAGCTCGACGAGCTCGTCGGCCAGCAGCACGTCCTCGGGCCGGGCTCCGCGCTCCGGCTCGCGATCGAGGAGGATCGCCCTCCCTCGATGATCCTGTTCGGGCCGCCGGGCACCGGAAAGACGACGATCGCGCGGATCGTCGCGGAGCGCACCGGTGCGGAGTTCGAGGAGATCTCGGCCGTGTCCGCGCGGGTGGACGACGTCCGCGCGGTGATCGCCCGTGCGCGCGACCGGCTGGGCGGCAACGGTGTCCGGACGATCCTCTTCATCGACGAGATCCACCGCTTCAACAAGGCGCAGCAAGACTCCGTCCTGCACGCGGTGGAGGACGGTCTCGTCACGCTCATCGGGGCGACGACGGAGAACCCGTACTTCGAGGTCAACTCGGCGCTGCTCTCGCGGTGCACTGTCATCGAGCTGACGGCGCTCTTGGACGAGGAGCTCGTCGTCATCCTCGAACGAGGTATCGCGGCCGTCGGCATCGGCGCGCCCCGCGAGGCGCTGGAGCTTCTCGCCAAGCGAGCCGGCGGCGACGCGCGCGCCGCCCTCCAGATCCTCGAGCTCGCAGCAGCAACAGCCGCGACCGAGGGCAGCGCACTGTCCGAGGAGCACGTCCTCGACGCCTCACGGAAGCGGCCGCTCCTCTACGACCGCAAGGGCGACCAGCACTACGACTTCGCGTCGGCGTTCATCAAGTCGATGCGCGGCGGAGACGCTGACGCGTCCGTCTACTACCTCGCGGCGATGCTCGAGGCCGGCGAGGACCCTCGTTTCATCGCCCGGCGAATGGTGATCCTCGCCTCCGAGGACGTCGGGAACGCGGACCCGAACGCGCTCGTCGTCGCGGTCGCGGCGGCGCAGGCGCTCGAGCACGTCGGGCTCCCCGAGGCGCAGCTGAACCTCTCGCAGGCGGCGATCTACCTCGCGCGCTCGCCGAAGTCGAACGCGTCCGCTGTCGCCATCTGGGAGGCGCGACAGGACGTTCGCGAGCACGGGAACGCCCGCCCTCCGGCGATGCTCCGCTCGACCGGGCACGAGGGCGCCGCGAAGGCGCGAGGTCACGGCCAGGACTACGTCAACCCGCACGACGACTCCGCCGGCTTCGACGTCTCGTACCTTCCGGAGGAGCTTCGCGGGCGTCGGTACTATCGGCCGTCCGGATCGGGAGAGGAGCAGGCGGATGGCGGTGAGGACAGGTGACGCAGCGCCCGAGTTCGACCTGGCGATAACCGCCTCCGAGCGCGTGCGGCTCTCGGACTTCCGGGGCCGCTCCAACGTCCTCCTGGTCTTCCACCCATTCGCATTCACGCCCGTCTGCGAGGACGAGGCCCGCGACCTGCAGGAGAACCTGCCCGCGTTCAGGGATGCGGGCACCGAGATCGTCTTCGTGTCGTGCGATCCGTCCGCCGCGCGTCAGGCCTGGAAGCAGCAGCTCGGAGCCGAGTTCACCTTCGCCTCCGACTTCTGGCCCCACGGCGCGGCGGCGAAGGCCTACGGCGTCTTCAACGAGGTCACGGGAGCACCGCACCGCGGCACGTTCCTCATCGACCGCGAGGGCACCGTGATCTGGTCGCTCGTCAAGGAGAACGACGAGTACCGAGCCGAGCTCGTCCCCGACTCACTGGACACGCTCGGCGCCAAAGCGTGACCCTGGCGCTCGAGGAGTGGGGCGCGCCTGGCTCGCCGCGCGTCGTCTGCCTCCACGGAGTGCGCAACCACGGCCGGCACTTCGCGCCACTCGCAGCGGAGCTCGCCGGGTACCACGTCGTCGCGCTCGACCTGCTCGGTCATGGCAACTCGTCCTGGGAGCCTCCCTGGGACATCGATGCGCACGTCGACGCGATCGTGGGGACCGTGGGCGCGCGCGAGTCCGTCCTCATCGGGCATTCCTTCGGCGGCCGCCTGGCCTTCGAGTTGACGGCACGCGCGCCGAAGCTCGTGCCCAAGCTCGTCCTCCTCGACCCGGCGATCCTGCTGCCGGGACACGTCGCGCTCGCGGCCGCGGAGAACGCGAGGGTCGACAAGTCGTACGTCTCCTTCGACGAGCTGGTCGAGCGTCGGTACGACGAGAGCCAGCTCCACTTCGCGCCTCGTGAGCTCGTCGTCGAGGATCTGGCGTCCCACGTCGAGACGAGCGAGGACGGCAGGATCCGCTACCGCTATTGCCAGTCGGCCGTGGTCGCCGCCTACGGCGAGATGGCGTCGCAGCCGCCGCGGTTCGAGGAGGTGCGAGTGCCGACGCTGCTCGTGCTCGGCGAGCGCTCGTACCTCCCGTACGACCAGCTCCTCGACGCACACCGCGCCGCACTCGGCGACTTGCTGGAGGTGGTCGTCGTACCCGGAGGGCACACGGTGCTCTGGGACGCGCTCGAGGAGACCGCCGAGGCGATCGCGGACTTCCTCGAGCGCTAGGAGCAGAGCTCCGAGGCGACCGCGCCGTAGATCTCGACGCACTGCTCGAGCGAGGCGACGTCCACCCACTCGACCTCCGAGTGCAGCCCCTCTCCGCACGGCCCGAAGACGACGGTCGGGATCCCGGCGGTCGCGAGGAGCGCGGAATCCGCCCAGAACGGCACGCCGACGACCGCGGGCTCCGTGCCCGTGACGGAGGTCGCGCACCGCAGCAGCGTCGTGACGACGTCGGCGTCCTCCTCGACCTCGAACGGCTCGCGTGACGCGAGCGCACGAACGCCACCGCTGAAGGCAGCGTCCGCGGCGACCGCTCGGTCGAGGATCTCCTGGATCTCGGCGACCACGAGCTCGACCGACTCGTTGGGGATCGTCCGCCGCTCGGCCTGGACGACACAGCGCGCCGGGTAGCTCGAGTACTCCTGCCCGCCCTCGACGAGCGACGCGTGGACGCTCCCGCTCCCGAGATAGCGGTGTGTCGGGTTCCCGCGCAGCCGCCGGTCGAGCTCCTCGATGCCGACGAGCACATGACCCATCTTCGCTATCGCGTCGACGCCGAGATCGGGCCGCGAGCCGTG
>DASTWH010000317.1:0-6615 GCA_035758735.1 Gaiellaceae bacterium | reverse complement strand
ATGTTAAGGAGTACGCCCACTGCGGCGAGCAGCACGATCAGTGAGGAGCCTCCGTACGAGACGAACGGAAGCGGGATTCCGGTCAGCGGAGCGATGCCGAGGACGGCGCAGAGGTTGATCGCAGCCTGTCCGCAGACGAGCGCGGTGATGCCCGCCGCGAGGAGCTTCCCGAACGGATCCTGGCACCGCATGGCGATCCGGAATCCGACGAGCGCGAGCAACGCGAACGCGCCGATCACGAGCGACGCGCCGATGAGGCCGAGCTCCTCGCCGATGACGGCGAAGATCATGTCCGTGTGGGCTTCGGGCAGGTACGAGATCTTCCCGACGCCCTCGCCGAGCCCGGCCCCGGTCACGCCGCCCGAGCCGATCCCGATCGTCGCCTGGACGATCTGGAACCCCGCCCCCTGGGCGTCCGACCACGGGTCGAGGAAGCTGAAGACGCGCGCGCGGCGATAGGGCTCCATGTAGATCGCGAGCAGCCCCAGCCCGAGCGCGAGGAACGACGCGAGCACGAGGAGGCGGATCGGAACGCCCGCGACGAGCAGGATCGCGAGCATCATCCCGCAGATCGTGATCGTCGTTCCGAGATCGGGCTCGACGACGATGAGTGCGCAGAAGAGGGCCGTGAGCAGGCCGAGCGGCTTCAGGAGCTCGCCGAACGTCCGCGGGGCGCGACGGCGGGCGAGGTAGATGGCGGCGAAGAGGCACAGCGAGAGCTTCGCGAGCTCCGAGGGCTGGAAGCTGGCCGGCCCGACGATGAACCAGCGGTGCGCCCCGTTGATCGACGGCCCGACGACGAGAACGGCCGCACAGAGGACGAGCGAGGCGAGGAGCAGGGGCGGCGCGAAGTACCGGAGGCGGTGGTAGTCGAACCGCGATGCAACCGCCATGAGCACGATGCCGATGAATGCGTAGACCGCCTGCCGCTTGAGGTAGCTCATGGGATCGCCGTTGCCGAGCGCGGCCGAGGCCGACGTCGCGCTGTACACCATCACGAGCCCGAAGGCGACGAGACCGAGCGTGACGAACGCGACGATCCGCTGATCCGAGTGCCCGTCGCCTCTCAAGGCAGGGCCTCCACGAGCGCGCGGAACGCATCACCACGCGCCTCGAAATCGCGGAACTGGTCGAAGCTGGCACACGCGGGCGACAGCAGGACGACGTCTCGGGGGGCGGCTACCGCCGACGCGGCGGCGAGCGCCACCTCGAGCGTGCCGGCACGCTCGACGGGCACGCCAGCGTCCGTGAGTGCCAGCGCCATCTCGTCCGCGGACTCGCCGATGACGTACGCGACGTCTCCGGGCTTGAACGCCTCGGCGAGCGGCGCATATGCCTCGTGTTTCCCGCGGCCGCCGAGTACGACGTGCAGCCGCTCCTCCGGGAACGAGGCGAGTGCGCGGAGAGCTGCCGCGACATTCGTTCCCTTCGAGTCGTTCACGTAGCGGACGCCGTGGAGCTCGCGGACGAGCTCGATCCGGTGTGGGACGCCCTCGAACGTGCGGAGCGCGTCGGCGATCGCGTCATCGGCGATGCCTGCAGCTCGAGCGGCGGCGGTCGCCGCGGCGGCGTTCTCGCGGTTGTGCGGGCCTGGAATGAGCGGCTCGGCGGGGAGCTCGTCGCCGCCCGAGAACTCGATTCGCATCGCCTCCCCCGGGACGTCGCCGAACGCGCGAGGGAGAACGGCGACGTCGCTCGTGGTCTGGCGCTCGAACATCCGAAGCTTCGCGTCCCCGTACGCCTCGAACGTGCCGTGGCGGTCGAGATGGTCGGGCTCGAGGTTGAGCAGGACGCCGATCCGCGGCTTCAGCGTGTGGGTGTCCTCGAGCTGGAAGGAGGAGAGCTCGCAGACGACCCAGGCGTCGTCGGCGACCGCACCGACGAGCGTCGTCAGCGGTCGGCCGACGTTCCCCGCAACCTCGACCGGACGGCCTGCGGCGCGGAAGACGGCGCCGAGAAGCTCGCTCGTCGTCGTCTTCCCGTTCGTCCCGGTGACGCCGAGTATCGGATTCGAGAGAAGGCGGCCGCCGAGCTCGATCTCGCTCCAGACGGGGACGTCGCGCTCGCGCGCGCCTGCGACGAGCAGCGTCTCACCCGGGACTCCCGGGCTCTTCACGACGAGATCGATCCCCTGTAGCAGCGTCTCCTCCTCGCGTCCTCTGTGGAGTTCGACGCCGAGGTTCTCGAGCCTTCCAGCGTCGAGCGTCTCGTTCCGGTCGAACCCGACGACGGTCGCACCACGGCCGACGAGCGCCTCCGCGGCGGCCATGCCCGAGCGTGCGAGGCCGACGACGAGGATCCGTCTGCCCGCGAGCTCCGACACGTCCATCTACGACAGTGGGAAGAACTGGAGGAAGTCGCGGTAGAAGAGCGCGAACCCGGACGCGCAGAAGATCGCGCATACGACCCAGAAGCGCACCATGATCTTCGTCTCCGACCACGCCTTCATCTCGAAGTGGTGGTGGATCGGCGCGATGAGGAACACGCGCCTGCCGGTTCGCTTGAAGCTGACGACCTGGATGATCAGCGACATCACCTCGATCACGAAGATCCCCGCGATGAGCGGGAGCAGGATCTCGGTCCCGGTGACGACCGCGAAGCCGGCGATCGCACCGCCGAGGGCGAACGACCCCGTGTCGCCCATGTACAGCTCGCCGGGGAAGGCGTTGTACCAGAGGAAGCCGATCGTCCCGCCGATGAGTGCGGCGGCGAGCGTCGCTATGTCGAGCAGTGTGTCGCTGCGCGCGCCCGGGTCTCCCGAGCGCAGCCAGGCGATCCCCGCGATCGCGAGGAAGGTCAGGAGAATGATCACGAAGACGCCGGCGGCGAGGCCGTCGATCCCGTCCGTCAGGTTCGCGCCGTTGACGGTCCCGGCGATGACGAGGAAGAGCAGGACGTAGTACCCCCACGAGAGGTCGAGTGTCCAGTTGACGAGCGGGACGTACACGTCGGTCGAGAACGTCGTGCTCTCGTTCAGGACGATGGCCGCGACGACCGTGACGACCGCGAGGCCGACCATCTTCCACCGTCCGGGAAGCCCGAGCGAGTGACGCTTGCGCAGCTTCAGGTAGTCGTCGGTGAAGCCGATCAGCGCGCACCCGAGCGTCACGAAGAGGACCGTCAGCCCCTCGGCCGTGTACTGCGAGAGAAAGAGGAACGGGGTGACGGCCGAGGCGAGAATGAGGAGGCCGCCCATCGTCGGCGTGCCCTGCTTCACGACGTGCGTCGCCGGGCCCTCGGCGCGAATCTGCTGTCCCAGGTTCCGGGTGCGAAGCAGCTCGATGAACTTCGGCCCGATCACGACGGCGGCGACCATCGCGATCAGTCCGGCTACGAGGACAGGGACCATGCTCGAGCGAAATTCGTGATCTCGTCGGCGATGCCTTCGAGCCCGACGGCCCGGGACGCCTTGACGAGGACGGCATCGCCCGGCCGCACGATGCCCCGCGCCTCCTCGACGGCAGCGGTCGCGTCGGCTGCCCAGGCGACGGGCTCGTAGGCGCGCGCCGGCTCGCCGACACCGACGACCTCGATGCCGAGCGCCGCCGCGAGCTCGCCGATCGCCTGGTGGTAGGAGCGGGCGGTCTCGCCGAGCTCGGCCATCTCACCGAGGATCGCCACCTTCCTGCGCTCCCCGGCACGCTCGGCGAGGTGCCGGAGTGCAGCCCGCATCGAGTCGGGGTTCGCGTTGTAGGCGTCGTTGACGACGAACCCGCCGCCAGGGAGCGCCGTTTCCTCGCCGCGCCACGGCGAGAGCGCGATGCCGGCAACACCATCGGCAGCGCGCTCGAGCGGCAGGCCGAGCGCGTCGTAGGCGTGCAGCGCGGCGAGCGTGTTCGCAGCGAGATGGCGCTGGGTGAACGGAAGCTCGAGCTCCACGACGTCGCCGTCGAGCGTGAAGCGTGTGACGCCGTCGTGCTGCACGATGTCGGCCGCGTCGAAGCGCCTCAGCGTCACGTCGTCGCGGGTCAGATAGGGATCGAGTGGCCCTGCCGCCGGCACGACGGCCACGCCGCCCGAGGGGAGCGCCGCGATGGCTTCCGCATTCGCCTCGGCCACGCGCTCGACCGTACCCAGCAGTTCGAGGTGCTCGGGGCCGACGTGCGGCACGACCACGACCGTCGGTCGCGCGATCGCACAGAGCGCCGCCACCTGTCCAGCGCCGCGCATCCCCATTTCCGTCACGAGCACCCGGGTCTCGGGCTCGAGCCGGCACACGGTGAGCGGCAGGCCGATCTCGTTGTTCAGGCTCCGCTCGGCCCGGATCGTCGGGACGTGCGGTGCGCAGAGTGCGCCGAGGATGTCCTTCGTCGTCGTCTTGCCCGCGGAGCCGACGACCGCGACGACGTTCGCATCCGACTTCGATCTGACGAGGGAGGCAAGAGACGCGAGGGCGGCTTCCTGGTCGTCCGGCACGAGCGTCGAAGCACCCCGTGCACGGGCCTCGTCCACGTACCCGACACCCGTGTTGAGCGCGACGAAGAGGTCACCCGGCCCCGCGTCGCGGGAGTCCGCGGTGATCCGTGTGACGTCCTCGCCACCGTCGAGCAGACCGAGCTCGAGCGCCGCGACCTCGTCCCGGCTGAGCGGGATCACGACGCGCCCCGAAGCGCCTCGCGCGCAACCTCGCGGTCGTCGAAGGGCGCGACGACGCCTCCGACGTCCTGCCCCTGCTCGTGGCCCTTGCCCGCGATGACCACGACGTCACCGTCGTCGGCGACCGCGATTGCACGGGCGATCGCGCTCCGCCGATCCGGATCGATCTCCACATCGAGACCGGCACCCTGGAGCACGTCCTGGATGATCGCGAGCGGGTCTTCCGACCGTGGGTTGTCGGAGGTGACGATCGCGACGTCCGAGAGATCGGCCGCGACCTTCCCCATCAGGGGTCGCTTTCCCCGATCGCGGTCTCCTCCGGCTCCGAAGACCACGATCACCCGCCCCTCACCGAGGTCGCGCGCGGCGCGCAGGACGGTGGCGAGCGAGTCGGGTGTGTGCGCGTAGTCGACCACGACCGCGAACGGCTGGCCTTCGTCGACCGGCTCGAAGCGTCCCGGCACTCCCGCCACGCCCGCAATCCCCTTCGCGATGGCGTCCTCGTCCAGGTCGAGGAGGAGCCCCGCCGCGAGCGCGCCGAGCGCGTTCTCGACGTTGAACAGGCCACGCAGGGGCGTCTCGATCTCGACGCCGCCGGCGCGGAACCTACTTCCTCGCGCTGTCACCTCGAGCTCGTCCGGCCGGATCTCCGCCGCGTCGTCCAGCCCGAACGTCACGAGCGGAGCGCGGTGGGCGCCCTCCAGCTCCTCTGCGAGCTGCCGCCCCCACTCGCTCCCCACGTTCACGGCGGCAGGCGGAGGCTGCGGTCCGGTGAAGAGCCGTCGTTTCGCCTGGAAGTACTCGTCCATCGAGCCGTGCAGGTCGAGGTGGTCCTGGCTCAGGTTCGTGAACACGAGCACGTCGAAACGCACACGATCGAGTCGACGGAGCGCGGAGCCGTGCGAGCTCGCCTCGACGGACGCGCTGCGGTCGCCCGAGTCGAGCATCTCGCGAAAGAGCCGCTGGAGATCGATGGATTCCGGCGTCGTGAAGGGGGCCGGCCGGATCTCACCGCCGACCTGCCACTCGATCGTCCCGACGAGCCCCGGTCGACGACCCGCTGCGCCGAGGATCGCGCGCAACAGGAACGCCGTGGTCGTCTTCCCGTTCGTCCCCGTCACGCCGGCGAGCTCGAGCTCCCTCGTCGGCTCCCCGAAGAACATGTCGGCTGCGACCGCCATCGACTCGCGGACGGACGGAACGAGCAACTGCGGGACGTCGACCTCGAGCGGTCGCTCGACGACGAGGGCTGTCGCGCCGCGCTCGATCGCCTCCCAGGCGAGGTCGTGGCCGTCGACGCGTGACCCGCGCACGCAGAAGAACAGGGCGCCGTCCGTCACGCGTCGCGTGTCGTAGGCGAGGTCGGCGATCTCGACCGGCCCAGCCCCGATCACCTCGCTCGGAGCGAGCGCCGTCACGAGAGCATCAAGCGTCACGTCGGGAGGCTAGAGAAAGCGGTGGAGGCTGCTCAGCGCGTGCGGGGCGCGTCCTGCGGGATCTCGAGATGCTGCAGGTTGAAGCGGGCGATCTCCCGGAACGCCGGCGCGGCGACGACGCCGCCGTAGATGTCCCCGTGCGGCTCGTCGACCATGACCATGATCACGAGCCTCGGCTTCGTCGCGGGCACGAGTCCGACGAACGACGCGACGTAGCGCGACGTCGAGTACGTCCCGTCGGGGTCGATCTTCGCAGCTGTGCCGGTCTTGCCGGCCACGGTGTAGCCGGGGATCGCGGCCTCGGTGCCCGTTCCTTCGAGAACGACGCCCCGCAGCATGGAGAGCATCTGATCGGAGACCGCGCGCGAGACCACGCGAGGGCCGCGCGTCGTGCCGACCGTCCTGCCATCGATGCGGTCGATCAGATGGGGCCGCACGAGCCGTCCTCCGTTCGCGATCGCGGCGTACGCGCGGGCCATCTGCACGGGCGTCACGGCGATGCCGTGCCCGATGGGCACGGTGCCGATCGTCGAGCCCGACCACTCGTCGAGCGGGAGAGCGAAGCCGGGCGACTCGCCGGGGA
>DASTWH010000314.1:0-19000 GCA_035758735.1 Gaiellaceae bacterium | reverse complement strand
GGACGGCGACTTCGACCCCGACGAAGACCCGTTGCTGGACAAGGCGATCGAGATCGTCGTGCAGACGCAGACGGCATCGGTCTCGCTGCTCCAGCGCCGCTTACGGGTCGGCTACACGCGTGCGGGGCGCCTCGTGGACATGCTCGAGCGTCGCGGGATCATCTCCGGCTACGAAGGCTCGAAGCCTCGCCGTGTGCTCGTGTCGGAAGCAGACGTGCACACGGTCTGAGCCCCGAAAAAGCGCTAGTCTGGTGCCGCGGTTACGTCTCTTTACACACATGTGAAGAGTCGCAACTTGCGGTTGGATCAAGCGTCCAAGTGGGCGGCAGGCTTACTCGTAAGGAGGGCACGTGAAGGTACGCAAGCATCCGGTCTGGATACTCGCTGCGCTCATGGCGATGCTCGTGGCGGCGCTCGCCACGACGGCGAGCACCAGCTCGGCGCAGGGGTCGTTCCAGGCCGCGTTCATCACCGACACCGCCGGGTTGAACGACAAGAGCTTCAACCATCTCGGCAATCTCGGCCGGTTGAAGGCTCAGAAGGACCTCGGGATCCAGACGAAGGTCTACATCTCTGCGACCGAGGCCGACTATCTGCCGAACTCGGTGGCGGCGTCACAGTGGGGAGCCAAGGCGGTCGTGATGAACGGCTTCCTTCTCGCCGCCGCGACCAGCACGGCAGCGAAGCAGTTCCCGGACATCAAGTGGGCGATCACCGACTTTCCGCGTGTCGCGCTGACCGATCAGCCCGCGAACGCGTACGGGCTGACGTTCAAGTCGGAGGAGTCGGGCTACCTCGTCGGCTACCTCGCCGCCGAGATGGCGAAGGCGAGGATCGGTGCGAAGGGTAGGTCGTCCGGCAAGCTCGTCCTGAGCGCCGTCGGTGGCAAGAAGATCCCGTCGGTCGACAACTGGATCGCCGGCTACCGGGCCGGCGCGAAGGCAGTGGACAAGCGGTTCAAGGTGCTCATCGACTACTCGGGCGACTTCCCGCCGTCCACCGCTCCGAAGTGCAAGGAGATCGCCCTCAAGCACATCTCGCAGGGCGCTCAGGCCGTGTTCCAGGTGGCCGGCGGTTGCGGCCTCGGCGCGCTCCAGGCCGCGAAGCAGAAGGGCGTCTGGGGCATCGGCGTGGACGCCGACCAGGCGTACCTGGGCAAGCACATCATGACGAGTGGCGTGAAGCGGGTCGACACGGCCGTCTACACGTTCTACAAGCAGGCGCAGGCGGGCACACTCGGCCCCGGCAAGGACCTCACCTTCAATCTGAAGAACAAGGGTCAGGACGTCGGCAAGATCAGCCCGCGCGTCCCGGGCGCGTTCATCACGAAGATGAACGCCCAGAAGGCGCTCATCATCAAGGGCAAGATCAAGCCGCCGGCCACGCTCTAGGGTCGTCGCGGTTCGTTGACGAAGGGGGCGCCTCGCGCCCCCCTTCGTCATTTCACGCCGTAGAATCGCGGCCCATGGCCGACGCTCCGCCCGTCCTTGAACTGCGCGGAATCACGAAGCGCTTTCCGGGAATCGTCGCGAACGATCGGATCGATTTCGACCTGCGCCGCGGCGAGGTGCATGCCCTCCTCGGGGAGAACGGCGCCGGAAAGTCGACGCTCATGAACGTCGTCTACGGCATCTACAGGCCGGACGAGGGCGAGATTCGCGTCAAGGGCGAGCCCATCACGATGCACTCGGCGCAGGACGCGATCCAGCACGGGATCGGGATGGTCCATCAGCACTTCATGCTGATCCCTGTCATGACGGTCGCCGAGAACATCGTGCTCGGGACCGAGCCCAATGTCGGCGGGCTCTTCCTCGACCACCGCGCCGCCGAAGGGCAGGTCCGCGAGCTCGCCCAGGCCTTCAACTTCGCGATCGATCCCGACGCGAGGGTGCAGGACATCACCGTCGGCCAGCAGCAGCGGGTCGAGATCCTGAAGGCGCTCTACCGGCGGGCGGACATCCTGATTCTCGACGAGCCCACCGCGGTTCTGACCCCCGGGGAGGCGAACGACCTCTTCGCGATCCTGAGGTCGCTCACACGCGAGGGAATGTCGGTGATCTTCATCAGCCACAAGCTGCACGAGGTGCTCGAGATCGCCGACCGCATCAGCGTCCTCCGGCGGGGGAAGCTCGTCGACACCGTTCCGCGGGAGGGGGCGACCGAGCAGGGGCTCGCCCGCCTGATGGTCGGACGGGACGTCGTACTGGAGGTCGAGAAGGAGCCTGCGAGCCCCGGCGAGACGCTCTTCGAGGTCGATGGGCTCACGGTCGAGGACGACCGCGGTCTCCCGGCAGTTCGTGGCGTGAGCTTCACCGTGCGTGCCGGGGAGATCGTCGGAATCGCCGGCGTCGACGGCAACGGACAGACCGAGCTACTCGAGGCGCTGACGGGCCTGCGGCGGACGAGCGGCGGGCGGGCGACACTGGGCGGCACCGAGATAACGAAGAGCAATCCGCTTTACCGGCTGGAGGCCGGGCTCGGGCACATCCCCGAGGACAGGCTTCGATACGGGATCATCCCCGACTTCTCGCTCGCCGAGAACATGTCCCTCCACGACTTCCGCCGCGAGCCCAACTCCCGTCTCGGCTGGCTCCGCCCGGGTCGCATGGTGGCGAGCGCCCGCGCGCTCATCTCGGAGTTCGACGTCCGTGGAGGGACGCCGTCATCGAAGGCGTCGGAACTGTCGGGCGGCAACCAGCAGAAGCTCGTCGTCGCGAGAGAGGTGTCACGGGATCCGAGGGTCCTGATCGCCGCACAACCGACGCGAGGACTCGATGTCGGGGCGATCGCCTTCCTCCACAGCCGCCTCGTGTCCGAACGCGACGAGGGGCGAGGAATCCTGCTCGTGTCGCTCGAGCTCGACGAGATCCTCTCGCTCTCCGACCGCATACTCGTCATGTACGAGGGCCGCATCGTGGCCGAGTTCGGCCCGGGCGTCGACCCCGAGACGCTCGGGATCGCGATGATCGGCGGAGGCGGCGGACAGGCTGAGGAGGCCGCGTGAGCGACTCCGCCGCGGGCGGCTCGGCGCAGCCGCCCCAAGGCGAGCCGGGAGGTTACGCGCCGAGCGTGGCCGAGCGCTTCTCGGCATTCCAACGCGCCGGCGGCCTCGTCGTCCCGATCATGACGACCGTTCTCGCCTTTTTCATCGCCGGTCTGGTGGTGCTCGTGACCACCGGGAGCAACCCGCTCTCCACGTACCGGGCGATCTTCGAGGGGACGGGGCTGACCTGGTTCTTCCACCCGGGCAGCTACAGCGTCCACGTGCCGTTCACGGACAGCACGGTGTGGTTCCCGTTCAACACGAACGGTCTCGAGTCGCCGCCGACTGCGTCCTCGCGCGCGGCGTATGCACTCCAGCAGACGCTCCTCCTGACGACGACGCTCATCTTCACCGGCCTGGCCGTCGCGTTCGCGTTCCGCTGCGGGCTGTTCAACATCGGTGGCCAGGGTCAGTACATCGCGGGATCGCTCGCCGCGGTCTGGGTCGGGTCCTCCTTCGCCAGCATGGCCCAGTTCCCGCACGTCGTGCTCGGGATCGCGGCGGCAGCGCTCGCTGGAGCACTCCTCGCCGGGATTGCAGGGTTCCTGAAGGCGACCGTCGGCGCGCACGAGGTCGTCGTCACGATCATGTTGAACTGGATCATGTTCTGGACGGGCCAGTGGTTGCTGGGCTCCGACGGCCCTCTCAACGCGAACATCGCGACATCGACGTCCGAGGACGTGGCCGACTCCGGCAAGATCCCGACGTTCTGGGGGCTCGGCATTCTCCAGGGTGCGCACGTCGGCATCTTCATGGGCATCGCGGCCCTCGTCGTGTACGCGATCGTCCTCAACCGGACCACGCTCGGGTACGAGGTGCGCGCCGTCGGGCACAGCCCCGATGCCGCTCGCTACGGCGGGATCAGCGTCGCACGGAGCTACTTCCTTGCCATGGCCATCGCCGGGGCTTTCGCAGGCATCGGCGGCTCGATGGACGTCCTCGGTTGGGAGTATCGGGTCGCAGCGAGCACGATCTCTCTCTCGACCATCGGGTTCCTCGGAATCGCGGTCGCGCTTCTCGGGCGGAACACCGCGATCGGGACGGGTCTCGCGGCGCTCCTCTTCGGAGCGCTGCTCACCGGCACATCGCAGCGCAACCTCGATCCGGAGGTGTTCAAACCGGAGCTCGCGAGCAACCTGACGCTCCTCATCCAGGGACTCGTCGTGCTCTTCGTCGGCGCTGACCTCCTGATCCTCTACGCGTGGAACGCGAGGAAGAAACTCAAGCGGGGCGAGGCGCCGCCGCCGGCGCAACCGGAGCCGGCATCGTGAGCGTGCTCGCGGTGGCTGCCCGCCCAGTCGGCAGGCTGACGACGCCGCAGGCGATCGGGGTTCTCGGAATCGTCCTCGGCCTCGTGTCGGTCTGGCTCACGCTGCCACCGATCCATGCGCGCGGGCTCGGCTGGCCGGCGGTGTTCGCGATCCTCGCGCTCGCAGCCGCAATCACCTCGATCACGCGGGGCGGCGGCCGCGTGGGCTGGGGCGCCGCTGCGACGGCGATCCTCGGCGTGAGCCTCGGCATAGCTGCGCAGCAGTCCGGCATCGAAAACCTCGACCTCGTCTTCGCCTGGTCCGTACTGCTCGGAGCGACGCTCCGGTACGCGACGCCGCTCGCCTTCGCGGCGATGGGCGGACTTTTCTCCGAGCGGAGCGGCGTGGTGAACATCGGCCTCGAGGGCATGATGCTGATGGGCGCGTTCTTCGGCTTCTACGCGACGGACCGCTTCGACAACTGGGTCCTGGGAGTGCTGGTCGCGATGCTCGCAGGTGCGGCACTTGCCGTCGTGCACGCGTTCTTCTGCATCCACCTGCGCGCCGACCAGATCGTCGTCGGCACGGGAATCAACTTCCTCGCGCTGGGCATCACGGGCTACGCGTTCGTCGACCTCTACGGCGAGCAAGGATCGCCGACCGACGTGCCGACCGTGGGTAGTCCGTCGCTCGACTTCGTCGGGCGGATCCCGGACGTCTCGATCGGTCCCGTCGAGTTCGGCGGCACGTTCTTGCAGGCTGTCTTCGGCGACCTCAACTGGATGATCTGGATGAGCTTCGTCGTCCTGATCCTCACGTACGTCGTTCTCTTCAGGACGTCGCTCGGGCTGCGCATCCGGGCGGTCGGGGAGCATCCTCGGGCTGCGGACACCGTCGGTATCTCGGTCTACGGCATCCGCTACGGCGCGGTCATCACGTCGGGCGCGCTCGCCGCACTCGGCGGGGCGTACCTGTCGGTGGGGGATGTCAACCTCTTCGACCAGAACCTCACCGGAGGGCGGGGCTTCATTGCGATCGCTGCGATCATCTTCGGCAACTGGCGGCCATTCGGCGCCTACGCCGCGTGCCTGCTCTTCGGCTTCTCGAGCGCGCTGGGCGATCGCCTCCCCGCGTACTTCGCGCAGGGAAGCGCGACACCGCTCCTCTTCAACACACTTCCGTACGTGCTCACCCTCATCGCCGTTGCAGGCGTCATCGGCCGCTCCATCCCTCCGGCCTCGATCGGCCGCCCCTACGCCAAGCAGTAGATGACAACGAGTCGGTCAGGCGCAGCGTGGGCATCGCTGCTGACGGGACTGGCGTCGGTCGCGACGATCCCGGTCGCCGTCTACGCAACGCGGTTCAGCGGCTCGTACGACCTCCTGCACGCGGGCTTCGCGATCCCGATCGCAACGGCGCTCGGGATTGCGGCGGTCGTGCTCGCCCGGCGCGGGCGACGCCGCTCATCGCTGACACTCTCGGCGCCACGGCAGCCGTGGCCGGCGACCGCGGGCCGCGTGCTCGGAATCCTCGGGATATGCCTGGCCGCGTCGGCGCTGATAGCGCTCGGCGTGTACGGCCTCCTGGAGTACGTCGGTTCCCGCGACTGACGTCTCGCGGCAAGCGTCTATCATCCCGCGCGCATGTTCGACATCGGCTCCAGCCTCCGTGAGGCGCGACTGCGCCAGGAGCTCGACTTCCCCGAGCTCGAGGAGAGAACGAAGATCCGTCCGAAGTACCTCCGCGCACTCGAGGACGAGCGCTTCGACATTCTCCCCGCCCCGACGTACGTCCGGGGCTTCCTCCGTTCCTACGCGCAGGCGCTCGGGCTCGACGGGCAGCCGTTCGTCGACGAGTACAACTCGCGTTTCACGGTGGGGGAGGACGAGGTGCCGCTGCGGGCGCGCAGTGCCCCACCGCCGCGCAGGGACCGAGTGCCGCGCGAGTCGCGCCTCGCCGCCGTCGCGCTCGTGGCCATCGCGATCGCAACGGCGCTCGTGATCGCCGCGTGGAAGTTCGGCGGACCCGAGGGCGAGAAGGTGCCAGGCCTCCAGACGGAATCGCCCACCACCACGTCGACACGCGCACCCAAGGGGACGGCGCGCCTCGTCGTGCGTGCGACCGACGGCAGTTCGTGGATGGAGGTCAGGGCAAGGACGTCGTCGGGCAAGCTCCTCTACAGCGGGACGCTCGAGGAGGGCCAGCGCAAGTCGTTCGAGGGGAAGAGCCTCCAGCTGGCTCTCGCGAAGCCACAGAACGTCGTCGTGCGGCTGAACGGCAACCGGGTCGAGCTTCCGAGGGGGACGACGTTCGTCGTGACCTCGCGGAGGGTCGTCCGGGCCACCTCTTGAGCCGCCCTCGCGCGGCGATCGTCGCAACCGGCTCGGAGCTCGTCCGCGGCGAGCGGCAGGACCGCAACGGGCCGTTCCTCGCAGCGGAGGCGGTACGCCTCGGTCTCGAGCCCGTGTCGATCGAAATCGTCGGAGACGGGGTCGCAGACCTCGAGCGAGCGTTCCGTGACGCATTCGCGGCCGACCTCTGCCTCGTGTCCGGTGGGCTCGGTCCGACACACGACGATCGCACGGTCGAGCTCGTCGCCCGGGTCGCCGGCCGCCCACTCGTGCTCGACGAGGCGCTCGAAGAGGAGATCGGCGCCATCTCCCGCACGATCGCGGAGCGCCTCGGACGGCCGTACACGGACTTCACCGCGGGTGTTCGAAAGCAGGCGACGCGGCCGGACGGGTCGGTGTCGCTCGGACTTGCCGGGACCGCTCCGGGTCTCGTCCTCGACCTCGGCGCGACCGTCGTCGTGGTGCTTCCCGGGCCGCCGCGCGAGCTCCAGCGCCTCTGGCCGCGAGCGCTCGATACCGACCCCGTGCGGCGCGTCCTCGAACGCGCTCCCGCGCGGACGCACCACGTGCTCCGCTTCTTCGGCACGCCCGAGTCGGCGGTCGCGGAGGCATTGGCGGCGGCAGGCGGGGAGGGGGACGGCGTCGACGTCACGATCTGCGCGCGCGAGTTCGAGATCCACGTCGACCTGTTCGTGGAGCCGCAGGCGGGAGCGAGAGGGGTGGCTGTCGTGGAATCGCTGCGCGCGACCCTGGGCGGCTACCTCTTCACCGAGGACGAGCGCTCCATCGCGCAGATCGTCCTCGACCTCTGCACGGATCGGGGCCTGACGATCGGCACCGCGGAGTCGTGCACCGGCGGGATGGTCGCGGCCCGCCTGACCGCGGTCCCCGGCGCGAGCGAGGCCTTCCGTGGGTCGGTCGTCGCCTATGCGGACGAGATCAAGGAGGAGCGCCTCGACGTTCCCGCGGCGCTCATCGCCGAGCACGGTGCCGTCTCCGCGGAGGTCGCCGCGGCCATGGCGCGCGGCGCTCGGGAGCGTCTCGGCGTCGACGTGGCCGTCGGCGTCACGGGGGTCGCGGGGCCCGGGGGAGGGACCGAGGCGAAGCCCGTCGGCCTCGTCTTCGTGCACGCCGTCGGCCCGGACGGCGAGAAGGCGGTACGCACGGAGCTTCCCGGTGATCGCGACATGATCCGCGGCCGCGCCACGGCCGCCTCGCTCCATCTCGTACGCCGAATGTTGGAGACTCGTCACACGTCGGGATGAGCTCGCCGGGTACCGTCGAGGGCGATGAGCGGATCAGGCTCTTCCTCGCGCTCGAGCTCCCCGCGGACGTCGCCCCGGAGCTGGTTCGCTGGGGCAGGGAGCATCTCTCCGGTGGCAGAGCCGTCACGAGCTTCCACATCACGCTCGCGTTCCTCGGTGGCCAGCCGCGATCGGCGCTCACGGAGATCGTCGACGTCCTGCGTCGGGAGACCGCGGCCACCGCACCGTTCGTTCTCGCGCCGACTCGCTATCGGGAGACGCGCTCGGTCGGGATGCTCGTCCTCGCGGACCCGTCCGGACGGGCCACTGCGCTCGCAGACCGTGTGCAGAGCGGGCTCGAGCGGCTCGGCGTGTACCAACGCGAACGCCGTCCGTGGCTGCCGCACGTCACCGTCCTACGGTTCCGCGAGCGCTTGCGCCTCGACCCGCCGCTGCCGGAGCTTCGACCGTTCGTTCCATCCGGTGCCGCTGCTTTGCTGTCTCGCCTGCACCCGTCAGGGGCGCGGTATGAGGTATTGGAGTCGTTTGCGCTCGGCAGTCACATAGGAACGAGTGAAGAGAGGATGAGGCCATGAAACGCGAGGAAGCGCTCGATGTCGCACTTGGACAGATCGAGAGGCAGTTCGGCAAAGGCTCGGTCATGCGCATGAGCGACCGACCACAGGTCGCCGTGGGCGCAGTCTCGACCGGATCCCTCGCGCTCGACATGGCTCTCGGGATCGGCGGTCTCCCGCGCGGCCGCATCATCGAGATCTTCGGCCCCGAGGCCTCGGGGAAGACGACGCTCGTGTACCACGTCATGGCGGAAGCCCAGCGGCGGGGTGGCATCTGCGCATTCATCGATGCCGAGCACGCCATGGATCCACAGTACGCACGCCGGATCGGCGTCGACATCGACCAGCTCCTCGTCTCCCAGCCGGACACCGGCGAGCAGGCCCTCGAGATCACGGAGCTCCTCATCCGCTCCGGCGCGCTCGACATCGTCGCAGTCGACTCGGTCGCCGCCCTCGTGCCGAAGGCGGAGATCGAGGGTGAGATGGGCGACTCGCACGTCGGCCTGCAGGCGCGGCTCATGAGCCAGGCGCTCCGCAAGCTCGCGGGCACCCTCAATCGCACGGACACCATCTGCATCTTCACGAACCAGCTGCGCGAGAAGATCGGCGTCATGTTCGGGAACCCGGAGACGACGCCGGGCGGGCGTGCGCTGAAGTTCTACTCGTCGGTCCGCCTCGACATCCGCAGGATCGAGACCTTGAAGGACGGTGCCGAGGCGTTCGGCAACCGGGTCCGGGTGAAGGTCGTGAAGAACAAGGTCGCTCCACCCTTCAAGCAGGCGGAGTTCGACATCATCTACGGCTCCGGGATCCCCTGGGAGGGAACGGTGCTCGACGTCGGCCTCGAGACGAAGGTCGTCCAGAAGGCGGGCTCGTACTTCAGCTTCGGCGACGAGCGTCTCGGTCAGGGTCGGCAGAACGCGACGAGCTTCCTCTCGGAGAACCCCGACCTCGTCCAGCAGATCCTCGCGCGGATCCAGGCCGAGGCGCCCGAGGAGCAGATCATCTCCGCGCGGCTCCTTCCGGCCCAGAGCGACGGGGAGGCCGCGATCGAAGTCGAGACCATCGGCGCCGAGGCGGAAGAGGCGGTCCCCGTCGAACGCTGACGCGACGACGACTCAGGCCGACGCAGCGCTCGAGCAGGCGCTCCGAGCGCTGCGCCATCGTGATCGCACCTCGACGGAGATCGACAGGTTTCTCGAGAGCCGTGGCGTGGGGGAGAGCGTGCGTTGCGAGGTCGTCGAGAGGCTCGTCCGAGCGGCGCTCGTCGACGATCGCAGATACGCCGAGACGAGGGCATCCACGCTGGCCGACCGCGGTGCAGGCAATCACCGCATCCGCCACGAGTTGTCGTTCGCCGGGGTCGAGAACGACGTTGCGGAAGCTGTCATCGAGTCGCTCGCGAGCGAAACCGAGCGGGCGCAGCGAATCGTCGCACGGCGCGGCGCCAGCGCCAAGACCGCACGCCACCTCGCCGGGAAGGGGTTCTCGGACGAGGTCGTGCACGCCGTCGTTGCGCGTGAGCGCGACGAGGCGTTAGGATGACCGAGCTTTCACTCGACGTTTTTCCTGCACGCGAACGCTTTCTGAATCCATGATCGTGACCTCTCCATCCCCGTATCCATCAGCCCTCCGGGTGCGCGGCGCCCGACGACGGAGGACACTCCACCACCTCAAGTAGTCCAGTCCGGTACCTCCGGCCGGCGACCGTGCAGGTCGACGCCCGGGTGAGAGCATCCGCGGACGCGTCCGCGGCAACGACATCCTCCAACGGAGGCTCCATGCTCTCGGCCGGCCTAGCGCTCATCGGAATCCTCATCGGGGCTCTCGGCGCGTCGGTGGTGTTGCTCGGACGGTCGCGCTCACGCGTTCGGGCCGCAAACGTCGAGCACGACAAGCTCCTCGCCGACGCGGCGCGCGAAGCCGAGGCGATTCGCCGTGAGGCACAGGTCGAGGCGCGCGAGCAGGCCGTCGCACTGCGGAGCGAGATCGAGAGCGAGGTACAGGATCGCCGCGTGCAGATCGCGAAGGTCGAGGAGCGTGTCCTGCAGAAGGAGCTGGACCTCGACGCCAGGCTCACCGAGATCGAGCGACACGAGCAGGGGCTCGGCGACCGCGAGGTTCACATCAAGGCGCTGCAGGAGGAGCTGCGGGACGCGCAACGCGAGGCGCTCTCGGGGCTCGAGAAGATCTCGGGGCTCACGGTGCACGAGGCGCGCCAACAGCTGCTCGACCGGTCGAAGGACCTGGTCCGGCACGAGCTGGCGCGCGAGGTTCGGCAGATGGAGGAGGAGGCCCGGTCCGACGCCCGGCGACGGGCTCGCGCACTCATCGCCGACTCGCTCCAGCGGGTGGCGGCGAGTCACACCGCGGAGGCGACCGTCACCGTCGTCGAGCTCGCTTCGGACGATCTGAAGGGGCGCATCATCGGTCGCGAGGGTAGGAACATCCGTGCTCTCGAGCACCTGACGGGGGTCGACTTCATCATCGACGACACACCGCATGCGGTCGTGCTGTCGTCATTCGACCCGCTCCGGCGCGAGACGGCGCGGATGACGCTCGACAAGCTCATCGAGGACGGACGCATCCATCCCGCTCGAATCGAGGAGATGTACTACCAGGCGAAGGCCGAGCTCGAGGAGCACGTGCTCCAGGCGGGCGAGCAGGCCGTCTTCGAGGCGAACTGCGGAGAGTTCCACGAGGAGCTCGTGCGGATGTTGGGTCGCCTCCGCTACCGGACGAGCTACGGCCAGAACGTCCTCAAGCACACGCTCGAGGTCGTTCATCTCAGCGGGATCATGGCTGCCGAGCTGAAGGCCGGCGTGAAGACGACGAAGCGGGCGGCGCTCCTGCACGACATCGGGAAGGCGGTGAGCCACGAGGTGGACGGCTCGCACGCCGTCATCTCTGCGCAGCTCGCACGGCGGTGTGGGGAGTCCGAAGGGGTGGTGCACGCGATCGAGGCCCACCACTCCGAGGTTCAGCCGCAGACCGTGGAGGCCGTGCTCCTCATCGCCGCCGACGCCATCTCCGCGTCACGACCCGGCGCTCGGGGAGAGAGCCTGGAGAACTACATCCGCCGCCTGGAGGCACTCGAGGAGATCGCGACGGCGAAGACAGGGGTCGCGAAGGCCTATGCATTGCAAGCGGGCCGCGAGATCCGCGTCATCGTCGAGCCCACCGAAGTGGACGACGACGGCGCCGTCCTCCTCTCCCACGAGATCGCCCGCGAAATCGAGGATCAGCTCGAGTATCCCGGCCAGGTCAAGGTGATCGTGATCCGCGAAAGCCGCGCCATCGAGGTGGCGAAGTAGACACCGAGGCGGCCGCACGGCACTGGGCCGAGGTCTGGGAGGTGGCGTGGCCGCGTGAGGACGTCGATGCGATAGACGCGCTCTACGCGCCGGGCGCCGTCTTCTACTCGCATCCGTTCCGCGAGCCGCAGGCGCCGAGCGAGTACGCAGCGTGGGCGTTCGGCGAGCAGCGCGAAGCGGAGTGTCGCTTCGGTGTGCCGATCGTGCAGGGTCCGCGAGCGGCCGTGGACTGGTGGGGAGTCGTCACGTCCGCGGACGGATCGGTCGAGACGCTCGCCGGAACGTCGCTCCTCCGGTTCGACCCTGCCGGGCTCGTCACCGAGCAGAGGGACGTCTGGGCAGCACACGAGGGCCACGTCGAACTCGGTGCCTGGCCGCACGTAGCCTGACGAGCCTCGCCCTACACTGTCGCCTCATGCGCCGGTACCACGTCACCACGTTCGGGTGCCAGATGAACGCCCACGACTCCGAGCGGATCAAGGGCATGCTCGAATCGCTGGGCCTCGGAGAGGCGACGTCTCCAGACGAGGCCGACGTCGTCGTGTTCAACACGTGCACCATCCGCGAGAAGCCGGACACACGGCTCGCCGCCTACCTCGGGAACGCTGGAGCGATGAAGCGCGAGCGACCCGACGTCGTCGTCGCTGTCGGTGGGTGCTACGCGGAGGCCCAGCGGGAGCGGATCTTCGAGCAGTACCCCTTCGTCGACGTGGCTTTCGGCCCGGGCTCGATCCCGCATCTCGGTACCTGGATCGCCGCGGGTGGCTACGCGGTCCCGCGCGGTCGTTTCGGCACGCACGAGCACTTCGCCGCCGACCTGCCTCTCCACACGGAGCGCCGCTTCCAGGCCTGGGTTCAGGTGTCCATGGGGTGCAACTCGGCCTGCGCGTACTGCATCGTCCCGTCGGTGCGTGGTCGCGAACAGAGCCGGCGGCCGGGTGAGATCCTCGCCGAGGTCGAGCGGCTCGCGGCAGCTGGCGTCCGCGAGATCACACTCCTGGGCCAGAACGTGAACTCCTGGGGCCGCGACCTCGCACCGGAGCTTCGGACCGAGTTCGGCGAACTGCTCCGAGCGTGCGACGAGGTTTCTGGGATCGATCGAATCCGGTTCACGAGCCCGCATCCAAAGGACTTCCGAGATCCGGTAATCGCCGCGATTGCCGAATGCGGCAGCGTGTGCGAGCACGTTCACCTCCCGGCGCAGTCGGGATCCTCTCGCGTGCTGAAGTCGATGCGTCGGACCTACGATCGCGCGAGGTACCTCCGGCTCGTCGAGCGTCTGCGAGACGAGATTCCCGACCTCGCGCTCGGGACCGATCTCATCGTCGGGTTCCCCGGCGAGACCGATGCCGAGTTCGAGGAGACCATGTCGCTCGTCGAAGAGGTGAAGTTCGACAGTGCATTCACGTTCATCTACTCGCCACGCGCGGGGACGGAGGCGGCCGAGCTGACCGGTCAGATTGCGGACGACGTGAAGCACGAGCGCCTCGAGCGGCTCGTCGAGGTCGTTCAACGTGCCGCGGCCGAGCGCAATGCGCTGCGCATCGGACTGGCAGAGCAGGTTCTCGTCGAGGGAGCAAGCCGGACCGATCCTGCGCTTCTGCGGGGGCGAACCCGACGCAACACGACGGTGAACTTCTCCGGGAGCGCCCGCACAGGCGACCTGGTCGACGTGCTCATCGAGGGGGCCACGTCGACGACCTTGCGGGGGCGCGAGGCGTCCCTGGTCGCGGCCTGACGGGCGGAATGCACACTCCCGGCGCGGTCCGTGACCCACGCGTGCGCAGTTCGGCGATACGCTCGCAGCGGGTGGTGGGCCGGGGTGCCCCAGGAGACGTGACCAAACTGGCGTACCCGGTCATCGCTGTCTTCGGCCCGACGGGATCCGGAAAGTCAGCTGTCGCCCACCAACTCGCCGTCCGGCTCGGCACCGAGGTCGTGTCCGCGGACGCGCTCCAGGTGTACGTCGGCATCCCGATCCTCACGAACCAGGCGTCGACGGCGGAGCGCCTCACCGCGTTTCGACAACTTTCCGAGGAGATGTCCGTCGGCGAGTACGCAGCACTCGCACACGCGGCGATCGACGATTTGGTCGCCACACATGGTTGCGCGGTCGTCGCCGGCGGCACCGGTCTCTACCTCCGTGCGGCGCTCGCGGACCTCGGCATCCCCGGCGCGGTCGCCCCCGAGACTCGAGCCAGGCTCGAGCGCCTCTACGACGCGGATCCGAAAGCTGCGTACGAACGGCTCGTGTGTGCCGATCCCAGAGCGGCCAGGGCCGTGCACGCGAACGACCGCCGTCGCGTGGTGCGGGCGCTCGAGCTCGCTGAGCAGGGCGACTCGCTCGCTCCCGCCGCCGGCGAGCTGTGGTCGACGTCCATGCGTCACCCCACGCTCGTCGTGGGCCTCGACCTCCCGGCGGAGGAGCTCGACCGGCGGATTCGCGTTCGAGCAGAGGAGATGATCGCGCGAGGCGCCGTCGCCGAGGCCGAGGCAGCGATGTCGGGATCGATCTCGAAGACCGCAGAGAAGGCGCTGGGCCTCGGGGAGCTGACAACGCTTCCACCTGGGGAGGCGACCGAGCGGCTGATCGGGCGTACGCGCCGGTACGCGACGTACCAGCGCAAGTGGATGCGCCGCATCCCCGGAATCGAGCTCGTCGATGCGAACCGCGCCCCCGAGGAGGTGGCGGACGACGTCGTCGACCTGGCACGCTCTCGGTAACACATACGTCGTCGCCGAGCCCGAGCAACCGCTCGACGCAACGGCGGCCTCAGAGCTCGCCCAGGGAGCCGACGGCGTGCTCGAGGTGCTCGGACGTTCGACGACGTCGGTCGCGATCGCGATCTGGAATCCGGACGGCTCGACGGCGGAGCTCTCCGGGAACGGGACACGCATCGCGGCCGCGTGGCTCGCCGCACAGACCGGAGCATCGGAGGTCACGGTCGAAGTGGCGGGCCGCATCGTGCACACGCGTCTGCGTGAAGGCGGCGACATCGAGCAGGCGCTGGGGGACGTCGTTGTCGGCCCTGCGGAGACGATCGACGGGATCACCTTCGTTCCGGTCTCCGTGGGGAATCCGCATGCGGTCGTGATCGGGGATCCGGCCCGGATCGGAGAGGTCGGCCCGTTCCTCGAGACGCACGAGCGATTCCCGGGGCGCACGAACGTGCAGGTCGCGCGCATCGACGGTCCTGGCGAGGTGACCGCGCGCGTCTGGGAGCGTGGCGTGGGGGAGACGCTCTCATCCGGAACGAGCGCCGTCGCAGTCGCCGCGGCAACTCACGCCGAGGGCGACGTGACCGTCCACTTCCCGGGAGGCGACCTACGGGTGCGACTGGACCACGGCCGAGCGACGCTGTTCGGCAGGGCGGAACGCATTGCCTGACTCAGGCTTGCGCGAGCTCGACGAGGCGCCCGTCGGGATCGCGGAGATAGGCCGATCGTCCCCACGGGTAGTCACGCGGCTCCGCGAGGAACTCGAGGCCGTCGGCGCGGAGCGCGGCGCACACGGCGTCGATCTCGTCCACGCACAGCGCGAAGTGATCCTCGTTGGGCGGCCCGCCGTCCGTCGTCGCTGCCCGCTCGTGGACGAGGATCTTCGCGTCACCGGCCGCGAAGAGGGCGCCGCCCGGCCACTCCGCGACTGGCGCAGCGCCCACGAGCGACCGGTAGAAGGCCGCCGCGCCCGCGACGTCGTCGGTGAACAGCGCGACCTCGGTGATAGCTCTCACGTCGCGATCTCGAACTCACGCAGGACATCGTTGAGAGACGTCTTGAGATCGGTCGACTCGCTGCGCGTGCCGACGATGAGTGCGCACGGCAGGTCGTACGAGCCGGCGGGAAACGCTTTCGGTCTGGTGCCGGGAAGCACGACCGAGCGGGGCGGCACGTAGCCGCGATGCTCCATCGGGTCGGCCCCCGTGACGTCGATGACGGGCACCGATGCCGAGAGCACGACGTTGGGCGCGATGACGGCGCCTTCCCCGATGACGACGCCTTCGACCACCACGGCGCGCGAGCCGATGAACGCGCCGTCTTCGACGATCACGGGACGGGCCTGCGGCGGCTCGAGCACGCCGCCGATCCCGACGCCGCCCGACAGGTGGACATCGGCGCCGATCTGCGCGCACGAGCCGACGGTCGCCCACGTGTCGACCATCGTCCGCGGCCCGACCCACGCGCCGATGTTGACGAAGCCGGGCATGAGGATCACCCCTTCGGAGAGGTATGACCCGTACCGCGCCACGCCGGGCGGCACCACCCGAACACCGCGCGAGGCGTAGTCGGACTTCACCGGGATCTTGTCCAGGAAGTGGAGCCCGCCGATCTCGAGGGGCTCGACCTTGCGCAGGCGGAAGTAGAGGAGGATCGCCTTCTTCACCCACTCGTTGACGATCCAGCCGTCGTCCCCGCGCTCGGCCACTCGAAGCTCACCGGCGTCGAGGCGAGCGATCGCCTCCTCGATCGGCTCGGGCTCGACCTCGCCGGCCTCCCACAGTTCGTCGATGCGCGTGCTCAGCTCCATCACGCGCCATCTTCGCCGATCGGCGTCGTCAGAAATCGCTCGAGGACCTCGTATGCGCGCACGAGCGAGCCGATCGCGACCCGCTCGTCCACGTGGTGCGCGAGCGCCGTGTGACCGGGCCCGAAGTTGACGGCGTCGAGACCGCGGGCGGTGAAGTCAGCCACGTTCGTCCACGCCTGCTTCGGACGGAGGACGAGGTCCCCGGCTGCCTGCAGGGCATGCACCGCGGGCGCGTCCGCGACGACGCGCGCGGGAGCGGCGTTGCTGACGATCTCCAGCGTGGCGCCGTCCGGCACGAGGGTCGCGAGGTAGGCCTCTGCGTCCGACGGCTCCCGGTCGGGCGGATAGCGGAGATTCAGTGTCGCCGTTGCCTCACCGGGGATGACGTTGTCCGCGATCCCCGCCTCGAGGCGGGTGACCGAGACGACCTCGCGGAACTCGAGACCGCCGACGACCGCGACGCGCGGCTCGTGCTCGAGCAGGGGCCCAAGCCCGCGAACAGCCAGTTCGAGCGCGCTGTCTGCGAGCCACGGGCGCGCGGAGTGGCCGCTCGTCCCCTGGAACGTCAAGCGCGCGACGACGTTGCCGAGACACCCCGACTGAAGCTCGAGGTCCGTCGGCTCGAGGACGACCGCGAGCGTCGTCTCGTGGACCGCCGTCGACGCGTCGAAGAGGGCCGGGAGTGGGTTGTGCTCGGCGGGGAGCTCCTCGCGCCCGAAGAGGAGCAGTGCGATGTCGCACGTCGTCGCCGCTGGGTCGAGGCCGCGTGCGAGCTCGAGGGCGACGGCGAGACCGCCCTTCATGTCGCTGGCGCCGAGCCCGTGCACGTCGCCGTTCGCGATTCGCCCTGGCAGGTTTCCCTGCGCCGGAACGGTGTCGTAGTGCGCAGCCAGCACGATCAGCGGGAGGCCCGCGCGGCGGGGTGCGAGGTAGAGAAACGCCTCGTCGCCTGCGTACTCGGCGACCCAGTCGGAGGGAACGAGCCCGAGCACGTGCTCGCGCACGGCGGCCTCGTGGCCGCTCTGCGAGGGAATGTCCACGAGCTCGAGCGTCCGCGCAGCGAGACGGTCGGCGAGCGCGGTCACCGCCGGAGCGTACCGCGGCATAATCACGCGGTGACTGCGCGCCAGCCCGATCCCGCACCCGGGGCGGAGCCGGAGCGCGGGCTCCTGCTCGGTGTCTACCCGAAGGGTGTAGATCCCGACGACGAGCTCGGCGAGCTCGGCGAGCTCGCGCGGACCGCGGGCGTCCTGCCCGTCGGCGAGCTCGTCCAGCACCGGGTCCACCCGGACCCGCGGTCGTTCGTGGGGAAGGGGAAGCTGGCCGAACTGAAGCAGGTCTTCGGCGACTCCGACGCCGAGGCGCTGCTCGTCGACGACGAGCTCAGTCCGACCCAGCAGCGCACGCTCGAGGACGCACTGAAGACACGCGTCGTCGACCGGACACAGCTGATTCTCGACATCTTCGCGCAGCATGCGCGGAGCTCCGAGGGCAAGCTGCAGGTCGAGCTGGCGCAGCTCGAGTACAACCTGCCGCGCATGCGCGGCATGTGGCAGCACCTGGAGCGCCTCGGTGGCGGCGTCGGGACGAGAGGGCCGGGCGAGAGCCAGCTCGAGACCGACCGGCGGCTGGCCCGCACACGCGTGTCGCTGCTGAAGAAACGTCTCCGCACCCTCGGAAGTCAGCGCTCGACGCGGAGGAAGGAGCGCATGCGAACGAGCGCCCCGACCATTGCGCTCGCCGGGTACACGAACGTCGGAAAGTCCACGCTCCTCAATGCCCTCACCGGTGCCGACGCGTCGGTTGACGACCGGCTGTTCGAGACGCTCGACCCGACGACTCGTGGATTCGAGCACGACGGGAAGCGTTATCTCGTGACCGACACCGTGGGCTTCATCAGGCGACTGCCGACACAGCTCGTCGAGGGCTTCGCCGCGACTCTGGAAGAGACGCTCGTCGCCGATCTCGTCCTCCACGTCGCCGACGCATCGCTCTCGGAGGAGCGTCTGGCCGAGACGATCGCCGCGGTCGGGAGCGTGCTGGCCGAGATCGGCGCCGACGACATTCCCGTCGAGCTGGTCCTGAACAAGGTCGACGCTCTCGACGTGCTCGCTCGCCGGCGGATCGAGCACGCATATCCGCGCGCGCTCCTCATCTCGGCACGGACGGGCGAGGGTCTCGACGAGCTCAAAGAGCGCATCGCGGAGCTCTTCTCGGATCGGTTCGAGGACGTCCGGCTGCTCGTTCCATACTCGGACGGCAAGGCACTCGCGGCGCTCTACGACCTCGGAGCGCCGATCGCCGAGCGTCGCGACACACCCGAGGGCGTGCGCATCCGGGCACGGCTTCCTCGGGCCGAGGCCGCCCGCTTCGCTCGGTACCTCGTGGCAGACGAGCACGACCTCGGGCAGGCTTCGGCTCGGTGATCGACGTCCCGGTTCGCCGCCTTCGGCCCGACGCGCACCTCCCACAGCAGGCCTATGAAGGCGACGCCGGGCTCGACCTCTCGGCCTGCGAGGCCGTGACGATCGGGCCGGGACAGCGCGCGGTCGTGCCGACGGGCGTCGCGGTGGAGATCCCGGAGGGATACGCGGGGTTCGTCCAGCCGCGATCCGGGCTTGCGGCGCGGCACGGCATCGGCATCGTGAACGCGCCCGGGTTGATCGACGCGGGATACCGGGGTGAGATCCGCGTC
>DASTWH010000279.1:0-22794 GCA_035758735.1 Gaiellaceae bacterium | reverse complement strand
GGTACGCGGCCTGGCTCGCCGGTGGCCTCGACGCCGTCTACGAGGGCCTCGGGCCGCGGGACTTCCTCCGCGGTCGTGAGGTGACCGTGAACGGCGTGAGCGGCGTCGTGAGCATGATCGACCGCGAAGGTCGGCTGGGGATCGCACGCGGCCACGGCGACCACGTCACGGTCGAGAGCGGCGAGGTCGTGTATGCACGCTGACGGCGACTGGCCCGACCCCGACCTTCCGCAGGATCCGGGCATCCCGGGCTCCAAGCCTCCCGAGGAGCTCCCACCTGACGACGCGCCCGAGATCGGGGAGGTCCCGGACGCCGAGCAGCCCGACATGGACGACGAGGGCCAGGTCGCTCCTCCGGAGCCGGACGCGCGCTAGTCCGCCGCGACGAGCTCGCTCACCGTCACGGCACGCAGGCCGAGGCGCGACATGTCCTCGAGGATCAGCGCGGTGGCCTTGACGGTCTCTTCGCGCGTCGGGCGCGACAGCTCGGGCGGCTCGTCGGGCGGCCGACCGTCGTGCAGGACGATGACGGCTCCCGGCCGGAGGAACGCCCGAACGCGCTCGACGATCTCGTCCGCGTCCATGTCCCAGTCGCCCGGCATCGACGAGCAACCGACGTGCGTGAGGCCCAGCGAGCCGACGACCGAGAGGAGGCGATCGCTCGTGCGCAGGAACGGCGTGCGCCAGTGCACGGTCTCGACGCCGGCGGCCTCGCGGATCGCCGCCTGGGCGCGGTCGATCTCCTCCCGGATGACGGCCTCGTCGAGCGAGCTCAGGTCGCCGGGGTGCGTGAACGTGTGATTGCCGATCTCGTGGCCTTCCGCGACCGTCCGCCGAAGCGTCTCGCGCCGGTCGTCCCCGTCGATCGCGTTACCGAGGACGAAGAACGTCGCGCGTCCGTCGTGCTGCGCGAATCGATCCAGGATCGGGCCCGTCCACTCGGACGGCCCGTCGTCGTACGTGAGCGCCACGAGCGGCTCGGCGATGCCGTGCCTGTGCTCGATCGACGACACGTCTAGCCGCGGTCGGCGAGCGCCGAGATGAGGATGTAGGCGGCGATCCCGATCGGGACGATCAAGCGCACGAGCCCACGCCAGGGCGACCGCTCCGTCTCGAGCTCGTCCTCGTCGGGCTCGAACTCGGGAGGCAGCTCGGCCTCGGGCGGCGCATCGACGGGATCGAACACCTCCGGCTCGAGCTCCTCGACGTCGACGGTCTGGGCCGGGAACTCGTCCTCGGCGACGGCGGGAGCCGACCCGGCCGGAGCGTCCGTGTCGATCGTGCTGCCCTCGAGCTCGAAGAGGCTCGGCCAGCGACCGCACGTGCGACAGGCGTTCGCCACGGGCTCGTTCACGGTCCCGCACTGCGAGCAACGCCATGCCCCTTCGGCCACGGAAAGAGCCTACGTTCGCGCTACGACGACGTCAGGGGGATCTCGACGAGCTTCGTCTTCGAGCCGTCCTCGGCGGACGGCTCGAACACGACGAGCTTGCTGATGCTGTCGAAGTCGCCGGTCGTGAACTCGAACGTCCCACGCGTGCCGGTGCCGGAGGTCGCCGTCACGAAGTTCTCGCCGACCAGGTTGCCGTCGGCGTCGTAGATCTCGTAGTTGAACGACGCCTCGAACGTGTTCGCCGTGCCGCTTGCGGTGATCGGGCTCGTCACCTCGGCGAACGGGAGCGGCGACTCGACGAGGATCGCCGGAGTCTGGTCCTCGAACGACTTCCGCGTGTATGTCTGCCCGTCGACCTCGACGGACGTGACGGTCGGGAACTGCGTCAGCGTGTACACGACCTGTGCGAGCGCCTCGCGCGACAGATCCTCCGAGGCGGAGACCGTCGCGACGCCGTCGGCGACGTCGACCTCGATGTCCGCGCCGGAGGGGATCGCGCTCGACGCCCCGAGGTCGTCCTCCTCCTCGGACGACGGCCCGTCCAGCAACTCGTCGAGGGAAGCAGCCGCGGTGCCCGTCGCCGGGAGCTCGCGCGCGACCGGCCACACCTTCCCGTCGCGAAGCCAGTACACCTTCCCCGCGCTCGACGCCGGCAGCGTGATCGTGTCGGTCGCAGAGGTGTCGGTGGAGTCGTCCCCGCCGCATCCGGCCAGGAGCAGACCCGCCGCGACGAGCAGCAGTGGGAGGAGGCGCCTCACGGCCAGAGGGTAGCCCCAGGACGCGGGTCCCGGACGACCTCCGAGACGAGCCGTCTCAGCTGCACGTGGTCCACCACGGACGAGAGCCCGAGTCGCCGCGCGGTCTCCTCCTCGAGTCCCTGGAAGACGTCGATCGTGTCCCACAACGCGCGGGCGACGTCGCGAACCGCATAGTGCGGGAACGCGGTCTCGAGCGCAGCGAGCGCTCCGGGGTCCGCCCAGCGCTCGACGAAGCGCGTCCCGTGCCAGGTGTCCACCGCCGGGTCCAACGACCGAGCGTGCCACCGCAGGAGCGTCACGAGGTTCGAGAGCAGGAGCCGGGTGAGACCGCCGAGAGCGGTGTAGACCTCGCCGCGGCGGAGCTTCCGCGCGACCCAGAGGGCGTGGTACCAGAAGTCGCTCGTCAGCTCGTCGAACGCAGCCGCGTCGGGAAGTGCAGGCGGATCCGGCTCCGCGACCTCGCCCAGCTCGGAGCCGATGCCGAGCTCGTCGTGAAGCACGCGGACGCCTCGCGCCAGGATGTGCCGCCCGTCGCGGGTGGCAGCGAGCTCGCGCCAGGCGGACGCCGGCAGGAGCACGAAGTCGACGTCCTCCCCGCCCTCGTACAGCACACGCCGCTCGACGGCGCCGCGGATCGCGGCTTCCTCGAGGAACGTGACCAGCGGCCGTCCGAACTCGGCCACCCACGTCGCGTCGTCCTGGAGGACGGTCGGATCGTCGACGAACAGCCCAACGTCGAGATCCGACCACCGATCTGCGGGCACGAGGGATCTCGCCTGCGAGCCGACGACGACCGCAGCCCGTACGTCGTCACGCGAGCTGCACCAGTCGGCGACAGCTGCCTCGATGAGCTCCATTCGCGTGTTGGCGTTCGCGACGAGTCGCTCGTCCACCTCCAGCACGGTCGGGTTGACGCCGCGCAACGAGAGCTCGCCCGCCGCAACGCGGGCCTCGAGCTCGACGAGCATGGCCTTGGAGTAGGTGCCTGGCAGCGGGCCCGTGTGCGGCACCGCACCTGCCGCCACCAGCGCCCGCAGCAGATCCGACGTGACGAGCGGGCAGTCGACCGGGAGCACGAGGCACGTCTCGTGCGAAGCCGCGCGCAGTGCCGCGATCACGCCGAAGACAGGAGCTCGCTCGCCGGTGCCGTCGTCGAGCACGGGAAACGGCAACTCGAGCACGTCGCGGTCCTTCCCGACCGCGATCACCTCCTCGCACGTCTCGCCGAGGACGTGCCACGCCCGCCCGGCGAGCGTCTCGCCGCGGAACCGCGCGAGCGCCTTCGCGGAGCCGAAGCGCTCCGACGCGCCACCGACGAGCAGAACGCCCGTCGCGGCTAGACGATCCGCCACGGCTCGGTGTAGACGGTCACTCGGCCGTCGCGCACCCAGGCGCAGAGCGTCACGCCCCGATCCTCCGCGAGCTCCACCGCAAGAGACGACGGCGCTCCGACCGCCACGATGATCGGACAGCCCGCCACCGCGGCCTTCTGCACGAGCTCGAACGAGAGGCGGCCGCTGACGCAGAGGACGTGAGAGGCGAGCGGGAGTCGCTTCTCGCGGAACGCCCATCCGATGACCTTGTCCATCGCGTTGTGCCGCCCGACGTCTTCGCGTACGCAGACGACCTCGCCCGACGCGTCGAACAGTCCGGTCGCATGGAGCCCGCCCGTCGCAGCGAACGCGCGCTGCGCGTCGAGCAGCCGCCCGGGCAGCGACGCAACGATGTCGAGCGCCATCTCGAGCCGGCTCTCGACCCGAGGCGCCGTGACCTCGATGGCCTCGATCGCGCCCTTGCCGCAGACGCCGCACGAAGACGACGTGTAGAAGTGCCGGCGAAGGCGCTCGGGGTCGAACCCGTCGGCCTCGACCTCGACGGTGTTCGCGGCGAGATCCTCCGGGACGTGCGCGCCCTGCGGCGCCATCCCCTCCGACAGGCAGAACCCCAGCGCGAGCTCCTCGTCGTGCCCCGGGGTGCGCATCGTGACCGCGACCGGCTCGCCATCAATGCGGATCTCGAGCGGCTCCTCGACGGCGACGAGATCGGACTCCTCAGCGTGCCCGGGAAACCGCAGCGTCGTGACCCGTCTCGTCGAGTACGGAGGAGCCTCGGCCATCGACGTGAGCGTACTCGGGGAGCGCCGAAGCGCTCCCCGAGGACACGTGCGTCAGCTCGCGTTCGCGCAGACCGCGAACACGGTGATCGTCCAGTTGGCCGCGGTCGCGCTGACCTCGCGCACCGTCGCCCGATACACGTTGTCGTTGTCCGGGAACGACTGCTGGACGACCAGCTGCGTGAGGTACGGGTTCAGGCGCACCCCGCCACCCAGCAAGCGCTTGCCGGTAGGACACGCCGTCGTCTGGGTCTTCGGCGTGACGCTGTTGCTCGGCGTCGAGGTCGTCTCGACGCGCTCGAGGCCGCTCAGACCAGCGGGCCCGGCAGGACCCGTCGGACCGGCGGGACCGGCAGGTCCTCGGGGGCCGGCCGGAACCTGACCGGCGGCGAAGTCGGCGCGAAGGAGCGAGCGATTCTTGACCTTCGCCGTCGTCACCGCGGAGTTCTTGAGCTGGGCCGTGCCAACGCTGTTCCGCGGCACCTGCAGGACGGTCGCATAGCCGGTTCCCGCGAGCGCGAACGCGAGCGCGATGCAGGAGATCACGAGGGCAGGTGAAGGACGCCGCATGGGGATTCTCATCGGATACCTCCCGTTGGTCGTCGTGCGTGTGGAAGTCGCCGACCGTACCGAGGCGGTATGACGGTTCCGTGAAGTGAGGTTTAGATTCCGGCCGGAACTGCCGAACGGTCGAGCACGTCGAGGAACGCCCGCGACCACTCCGCGAGGTCGCCCCAGCCCCGGCACGAGACCATGTTCCCGTCGACGACCGCCGCGCCGTCCACATACTCGCCCCCCGCCTGCTCGATGTCCGGGGCGAGCGCCGGGAACCCCGACGAACGGCGTCCTCGAAGGTGGCCGAGTGCTGCAGGCACCTGCGGACCGTGGCACAGCGTGCCGAAGGGCTTGTCCTCGGCGAAGAAGTGCTCGACGATCCTGCGCACGTCGGGATCCAGCCGGATGAACTCCGCAACGCGGCCGCCGGGGACGACGGCTCCGGCGAACTCCGAAGGGTCGACGTCGGCGAACGCGATGTCCACCGGGCACGTGCGTCCCGGTCTCTCGACGTACGTGTCGAAGCCGGGCTCGTCGTCGTGGACCACGAGCTTGATCGGACGCGTCGTCGGAGCGGCGACGTAGGGCTCGTGCCCCGCCTCGAGGAGGCGGTACTTGACGTACATCGTCTCGAGATCCTCGGCCGAGTCGCCGGCGAGGATCAGCACCTTCGCCATACGGCGAGGCTACTCGACGGTCACGGTCTTCGCGAGGTTCCTCGGCTGATCCACATTCAGACCGCGGAGGCGGGCGATCCGGTAGGCGAGCAGTTGCAGCGGGAGGATCGCGAGCACCACCTGGAGGAACGCAGGTGTCTTCGGCACGTAGATCACGTCGTCGGCGTGGTGCTGGATGTCCTCGTTGCCGTCGGTCGCGATAGCGATGACGTGCGCGCCGCGGGCGCGGACCTCCTGGATGTTCGAGACGATCTTGTCGTAGACGTGGATGTTCGTCGCGACGACGACGACCGGCGTCTGCTCGTCGAGGAGCGCGATCGGCCCGTGCTTCATCTCCCCGGCCGAGTACGCCTCGGTCGGGATGTAGGAGATCTCCTTCAGCTTCAACGCGCCCTCGAGCGCGACGGGCAGGCCGATGTGGCGCCCGAGGTAGAGGAAGAAGTGCGCGTAGTGGTAACGCTGGGCGATCTCCTCGATCGGGTGGTCGCCGTCGAGGAACGCCTGGATCTTCGAGGGGAGCTTGTAGACGAAGTCGAGGATGAACTCGATCTCGCCGGGCGGCAGCGTCTCGCGGATCTGCGCGAGCTTCAGCGCGACGAGATAGAGAAGCGCGACCTGCGCCGTGAACGTCTTCGATGCGGCGACCCCCATCTCGAGACCGGCGCGTGTGTAGAGGACGGAGTCGACCTCGCGCGTGACCTGCGAGCCCATCATGTTCGTGATCGCGACGGTTCGGGCGCCGCGCTCGCGCGCGAGCTGTAGCGCAGCGATCGTGTCCCGCGTCTCGCCCGACTGCGTGATCCCGATGACGAGGTCGTGCTCGTTGATAACGGGGTTGCGGTATATCCACTCGCTCGCGATGTCGAACTCGACCGGTACGCGAGCCCACTCCTCGATGACGTACCGGCCGACGACGCACGCGTGGTACGCGGTGCCGCAGGCGAGCAGCACGATCCGCCGGAGGTCGCGAATCTCCTCGTCGTCCATGCCGAGCCCTTCGAGCACGAGGCTGCCGTGGCGCACGCGATCGCCGATCGTTTCGGCGACGGCCTCCGGCTGCTCGTAGATCTCCTTCAGCATGAACGTCTCGTAGCCGCCCTTCTCCGCTCCCTCGTCGTCCCAATCGAGCTCCGAGCGGTCGTGGGTGACCGACGTCCCCTCGCTGGTCACGAAGCTCGCGCCTTCGGGCCGTACGGCGACGATCTCCCCGTCGTTCGGGAACTGCACCGTGCGCGTCTCGCGGAGGAATGCGGCCGCGTTGGACGCGAGGAACATCTCTCCGTCGCCGACGCCGACCACGAGCGGCACACCGTGCTTGCGAGCTCCGACGAGCAGCCCCGGGTGGTCGTGATGGATTGCGACGAACGCGAAGTGCCCCTCGAGCTCCGCGAACGCCAGACGAACGGCCTCGACGAGGTCGCCCTCGTAGTGCCGCTCGATCAGGTGCGTGACGGTCTCGGCGTCGGTCTCGGAGGTGAACGTGTGCCCGTCGGCGACGAGGCTCTCGATGAGCTCGCGGTAGTTCTCGACGATCCCGTTGAGGACGATCGAGACCTTCGAGGCGTCACAGCCGGCGAGCGGGTGCGCGTTGGCCTCGGTGACCCCGCCGTGCGTCGCCCAGCGCGTATGGCCGAGGCCGGTGGTCGCCTGCGACCCGTTCGTCCCCGCCCGCTCCCTGAGGTTCTGAAGCGGCCCGACGGCGCGAACGTAGTCGAGCCCGTGGGTCTCGAGGAGGGCGATTCCGGCCGAGTCGTAGCCGCGGTACTCCAGGCGCTCGAGCCCCTGGAGAAGGAGCTCCTTGCACTCCCGCGACCCGACGTATCCGATGATTCCGCACATTGGCTAGAGGCTCAGGAAACGCGTAAGAGCCCGGCGGCGCCCTCCGTTGGGCTCAGCCGAGCTCTTGCTCCACGAGCGCCGCGATGCTAGCACAGACCCTTTCGGCATCCTCCGCATTTTCCGCCTCGACCAGGACGCGAAACACCGGCTCGGTGCCCGAGCGACGGACGAGCACGCGCCCGCGCTCGCCGAGCTCGTCGTTCGCGCGATCGACCTCCGCGGTCACCTCCGGCGAGAGCTCCCGCTTGGCGACGCGGACGTTCCGCAGCACCTGCGGATAGCGGGGCATCACGGCGGTCGCCTCGCTCAGGGCGCGCCCGCGAACGGCCCCGCAGAGAAGGAGCGCAGTGGCGAGCCCGTCGCCCGTGACATGGTTCCCGAGCCAGACGAGGTGACCCGACTGCTCACCGCCGAGCATGCCGCCCTCGCGGTTCAGCGCCTCGAGCACGTAGCGGTCGCCGACCGCCGTGGTCACGACCCGAACGCCGTGCTCCGCCATGAGCCGGTGGAAGCCGAGGTTCGTCATGACCGTGACCGCGACGAGCTCGACGCCGAGATGGAGCGCGAGCACCGCGATGATCTGATCGCCGTCGACGACGTCGCCCCGCTCGTCCACCGCGAGCATGCGATCGCCGTCACCGTCGAACGCCACGCCGAGGTCGAGACTCTCCGTCGTGACGAGCTCTTGCAGCGCGCGAAGGTCGGTGGCGCCGCAGCCGACGTTGATGTTCGAGCCGTCCGGCGCCACGCCGATCGCGTGCACCTCGGCCCCGCAGCGCTCGAACACGCCGGGCGCGATGTCCGAGAAGGCGCCGTTCGCGCAGTCGACGCCGATGCGAAGACCGGAGAGATCCGATCCGAAGTGCGCGAGAACATGGCCTGCGTACTCCTCGCGCACGCGCTCGAGGCTGTCCACCGAGCCACCGCCCGGCGATGGCGCGTCGAGGAGCGCCTCGATCTGCTCCTCCTGCAAGTCGACGAGCTTGCCGCCCTCGTGGAAGAGCTTCACGCCGTTGTACTCGGGCGGGTTGTGGGACGCGGAGATGACGACACCCAGGCCCTGCGCGAGAAGGGCGACGGCGGGGGTCGGCAGCACGCCGCCGAGAACCGCAGTACCACCCGCTGACGCAATGCCGATGGCCACGGCCTCCTCGAGCTCCGGACCGGACGCGCGCGTGTCGCGCCCGACGAGCACGCGCCCAGCTCCCGCCCACAGGGTCGCGGCCTTCCCGACCTGCTCGACGAGCTCGGGCGTCAGGTCGTCCCCAACGACACCCCTGACACCGTCCGTTCCGAAGTACCGCCGCACGGCGGGCGACCTACCTCTTCGAGAACTGCGGAGCCTTACGGGCCTTGTGCAGGCCGGCCTTCTTGCGCTCGACGATGCGAGCGTCGCGCGTCAGGAAGCCCTGCCGCTTGAGCGGAATGCGCATCTCCGGATCGGCCTCGACGAGCGCGCGCGCGATGCCGTGCCGAACCGCACCCGCCTGACCCGAAGGCCCACCGCCGGCGACGCGAACGCGGAGGTCGTACGTCGACGCGGCCTCGGCCACCTCGAGCGGCGCCATGACCATCTTGCGATGCACTGCCCGCGGGAAGTACTCGTCGAGCGTCCGCCCGTTGATCCACGTCTTGCCGTCGCCCGGTCGCAGGATCACGCGCGCGACCGACGTCTTCCGCTTACCGGTGCCGAGGTACTGCGCGATCTCGCTCACGAGAGCTCCAGCGGCTTCGGATCCTGCGCCGCGTGCGGATGGTCGGGACCCGCGTACACCTTCAGCTTCGTCAGCTGCGCGGCCGCGAGCTTGTTCTTCGGGAGCATCCCCTTGACCGCCTTCCGGATGACCTCGGTCGGGCGGCGATCGAGCTGCTCGCGCAACGTGCGCTGCTTGATCCCGCCGGGATAGCCGGAGTGGCGGTAGTAGATCTTCGTGTCGAGCTTCGAGCCCGTCACGGCGATCTTCTCCGCGTTCACGACGACGATGAAGTCACCCGTGTCGACGTGCGGCGTGTAGACGGGCTTGCCCTTGCCTCGGAGCCGATCGGCGATCTGGGTCGCGAGGCGGCCCAGCGTCTGGCCCTCGGCGTCGACGAGGAACCACTCGCGCTGGATCTCTCCGGGCTTTGCCGTGTAGGTCTTCATTACAGAAAGAGGGCGGACTCGCCGTCCGCCGGCGGGGGATTGTAGCAACGACGGGCTAGCCCCACGGGTGGGTCGGGTCAGGACCCGGCGCCGTTGACTTTGTGCCGATAGCGCCGAAGATTCGCATGCGGCGTGGGGACGCCGCGTCTGCGGCGTGCAAACCAGGGGGTTAGGGGAGATGAAACTGCGGCGAACAGCCGACTCTCGGAGTCGGCATCTGCTTCGAGTCGGGTTCGTGCTGGTGACGATGTTCACCGCCGGGCTCGTGACATCCGGTGTCGTGGCGGGAGCAGGCCCGCTTGCCGTGCTCTCGGACTCCACGGCCACCGAGACCTCGACCGAGTCGACACCGACGTCGACGGAGTCGACCAGCGAGTCGACGACGACCGACGAGGGAACGACGTCGGACGAGAGCACCACCGACTCGACGACCACGGAGTCGACGGCCACCGAGACGGAACCCACGACCACGGAGAGCACGCCGGCTCCGAGCGGTCCCCCCACGATTGCGAGCGATCAGGCCGACTACGCGCCTGGGGCGCTCGTCACGCTCACGGGCACGAACTGGCGTCCCGACGAGTCGGTAACGATCGACGTCAACGACAACCAGGGACAGACGTGGCGTCGCACCGTTGACGTCGTTGCAGACGCGAACGGCCAGATAGTTGATCGTTTCAACCTTCCTGATTGGTTCGTCGCCACATACGCCGTCGTTGCGCGCGGTTCGCTATCCGGGACGGCTACCACCACGTTCACTGACGGCAACGTTCAGGTGCAAACGAACAGCGGCGGCCCCACTGTCACGCTGACGTACAGCCGTTTCTCTGCATCCGGGTGTACGGGCACGGAAACCGGTCCGAGCGTGGTGACGATCAGTCCCACCAGTGGAAGCACCATTCTCTTCGCGCAGGACAACGGGTCGTTCCGGCTCAGTGTCCCCGGCACGTCGGGCACGCAGACGTTCGACAAGTGGACCGCTCAGGCGAACTTCGAGTCGACAAACAACCCGCTGTGCTTCAACGCCATCAACGGCAACCGCACATTCAGCGCGAACTACATCGCTTCTACTGACACAACACCGCCCACGGTCACCTCGATCAACCGGAGCGGAACATCTCCGACGAACACGACGGGCAACGTCACCTGGACGGTCGTCTTCAGCGAGAGCGTGACCGGCGTCGGCACCGGCGACTTCACACTCGCAAACGCGGGGCTCAGCGGCCCCGCAATCGGGACCGTTACGGGCGGACCGACGAGCTACACCGTGACCGCCTCGAGCGGAACGGGAAGCGGCACGCTAGGGCTGAACCTCGTCGACGACGACTCCATCGTCGATGGGGCCGGGAACAAACTGGGCGGAACGAACCCCGGCAACGGCAACTTCACGGGCGAGGTCTACGTGATCGATCGCGCGCCGCCGACGGTCACGGCCGCGGCAGTGACCCTGCCCGGCAGCGCCGCCTACACGGCGAATACGTGGACGAACAAGGACGTGCGCGTGACGTTCACGTGCGCCGACACGGGAGGCAGCAGCCTCACCGCTGGCTCCGGCAACCAGGTGCAGGACTTCACGACGAACACGGCCGCGGCCGGGACGACGGCGACATTCAGCGGTACGTGCGCCGACCAGGCCGGGAACAGCGCATCGGCGTCGACCTTCGGCCCGATCAAGATCGACAAGACCGCACCGACCGCGAGCGTCCTCAGCGTGAAGAAGGCGGACACGACCGCCTACACGCCCGGGACATGGACGAACCAGAGCGTCATCGTCGACTTCGCCTGCACCGACGGGCTCTCGGGAGTCGCGAGCCTGACACCCGACCCGGTCACGCTCGCGACGAGCGGCGAGGACCAGAGTGCGAGCAGCACGTGCACCGACAATGCCGGCAACACCCACGGCGCGAGCCAGGCCAACATCGACATCGACAAGACCGACCCGGGCATCAGCTTCGACGGTCAGAGCCCGGCCAAGAACGCCAACGGCTGGAACAAGACCGACGTCACGCTCTCCTGGACGTGCACCGACGTCGGCGGCTCGGGTGTCGTCTCCGGCACCGTCTCCAAGACGATCACGAGCGAGGGCATGGGTCAGACCGACACCGGCACCTGCACCGACCTCGCCGGCAACACGAGCTCGAGCACGGACGGCAACGTCAACATCGACAAGACCGCTCCGGTCGTTGCCGTCACGGGTGTCGCGAACGGCGCGTCGTACACCGTCGGTTCCGTTCCGTCCACCGGCTGCACGACGAGCGATGCGCTGTCCGGCGTCAAGACGAACGGCACGCTCCAGCCACTGACCGGACCGGGTACGACCAACTCGAACGGCGTGGGGTCGTTCACTGCGACGTGCAACGGCGCAGAGGACAACGCCGGGAACATCGGCACCGCGTCCGTCACGTTCACGGTCATCTATGGCGGGTTCGTCCGGTTCCTCCAGCCCATCAACAACACCGCTCACGATCTGGGCAACAACCCGGATGTCAGCACGTTCAAGGCGGGGAGCACCGTTCCCACGAAGGTCCAGGTGAAGCTGCCGAACGGCACGATCGTCCAGCCGAGCTCCGCGCTGTGGGTCATCCCGGAGAAGCGCAACGCCACGAGCCAGGCAGTCGACGAAACGGTCTACACCGAGCCGGCGACCAATGGCACGACGTACGTGTGGAACGCGGCGGATCGCTTCTATCAGTACAACTGGGCCACCCCGAAGACCGGTGCCGGGTTCTACTGGCTCATCGGTGTGAAGCTCGACGACGGTCAGACGTACAAGGTCTACATCTCCCTGAGATAAGGCAGACGGCGGAGCATGCGAGGGGCGCCTCACGGCGCCCCTCGGACTCGTACTTCTACTTCCGCCGCCGGGGCGCCGTGAGCTGACCATCCCCCGGCCGAACGGGATGTAAAGACCCAACCGGGAACGCTTGACTCCACGTCAGCTCCCTTCTAGGGTGGACGACACGGGCGTAGAGGGGCGCCTGTCGTTTTGGCAGCCACTTGCACATGACCCAGCGGGCGAGAGGTTTGCGATGCCCGGACAACGGGGAGAGAGGTCGATACTGATGGCAGGACGGACACGAGCACTCCGCCGGCTCACGGTCGCGCTGCTTCTGGTTGCCGCGGGAGCCGTTCTCGCTGCACCTGGCGCATGGGCGCACGGCGGCAATACGAATGCGATCCACTCCTGCGTTGGAACCTCGGGCAACATCAAGATCACCTTCATCCCGGCGGCGTTGACGGGCGGTGCTGCGTTCGGGAACCCGAATACGCCCTGCGGCAGCAACGAGAACCCCATGGACTGGAACGCTCCCGGCGTGACCGGCCCAACCGGGCCGACGGGTGCAACCGGAAACACGGGCCCGACGGGTGACAAGGGCGCGACTGGCGACAAGGGCCCGACCGGAGACAAGGGCGCCACGGGTGACCAGGGGGCCACCGGCGACAAGGGAGCTACGGGCGATCAGGGTGCAACCGGGGCTACCGGTGACAAGGGCGCCACCGGCGACCAAGGTGCAACCGGGGCTACCGGTGACAAGGGAGCCACGGGCGACCAAGGTGCGACCGGGGTCACCGGTGACAAGGGCGCCACCGGTGACAAGGGTGCGACGGGCGACCAGGGTGCGACCGGAGCTACCGGCGACAAGGGCCCGACTGGCGACCAAGGTGCGACCGGGGTCACCGGTGACAAGGGCGCCACCGGTGACAAGGGAGCGACGGGCGACCAGGGTGCGACCGGAGCCACCGGCGACAAGGGCCCAACCGGTGACAAGGGAGCGACGGGCGACCAGGGTGCTACCGGAGCGACGGGCGACAAGGGCGCCACGGGCGACCAGGGTCCGACGGGAGACAAGGGCGCAACCGGTGACAAGGGCGCGACGGGCGACAAGGGAGCAACGGGTGACCAGGGCGCGACCGGCGAGAAGGGCCCGACGGGCGACAAGGGCCCGACGGGCGATCAGGGTGCGACGGGCGAGCAGGGTGCGACCGGCGCGACGGGCGAGCAGGGTGCGACCGGCGCGACGGGAGCCACCGGCAATCAAGGCCCGACCGGAGACCAGGGTACAACGGGGAACCAGGGCGCCACGGGTGAGACAGGCGCCACGGGCGCAACCGGTAACCAGGGAGCCACAGGCGACAAGGGAGCCACAGGCGACAAGGGGCCGACCGGCGATCAAGGCGCGAAGGGCGCGACCGGCGACACCGGTCCTTCCGGCACGGGCGGCGTGGTGACAATCGTCACGGCGACGGACACGGATGGCTCGATTACCGTGAACTGTGGCGCTGGCAACCACGTGGTCGGTGGCGGAGTGAGCGGCCTCTCCCCCGGGAACAACGAGGACGGCTTGAGGGGCAGCTTCCCGTCGACCAACACCGGCGCGCCGGTTACGTCCGGCACGAACGCGCAGTATTGGACGGTCACCTACGAGGCGACTGGGACCGTCACGGGCTACGCCCTCTGCGTGGCGAACTAGCAGCTGCAACAGGGCATGTCGGAATGGGGGCCGCAAGGCCCCCGTTTCTCGCTCGGTACTACGACCGAGGCTCTAGAGCCTCAACCCAGTCGAGGCGTTTGCCGCAGAGGGACCGCGCATCCTCGGGCTGCACGTACGTGACGGTGTGATCCGAAGTGTCCGCGCTCAGCACGAGCGGCCCGAAGGCGAAGGGGAGGCCGCCCGCCCCGGGAGCGAGCCGCGAACCGCCGTAGTCGAGCTCGATCCCGTGCGGCCCACGGCCGAGCGGCACGGCGGCGAGCGGCGTGTACTGCTTGTCGTTGTTCAGGAGGTGCGTCACGGAGCCGACGCCGCGGCCATCGACCCGGACGTTCATCGTCCGCCTGAACGATCCTCCGAGCCAGAGCCCGTAGCGACCCGCCGCCGGCACCGTGACGTCGAAGCGAAGGGTGCCGCCGCCATGCGGAACCAGCGTTCCGGGCAAGTCAGGATCGGCCTTCCAGGCAGTCGGCGGCGAACCCTGAGCAACGTCGACGACGATCGGCTCACGCGGCCGTGGCACCGTGGCGAGAGTGCCACCGACTCGGCGCGCGCGCGCGGCGAGCCGCAGCACGTCGTCGCACGCCGGGACCGACGCAGGGTCGAGCGGGGTGCCGAGGCTCAGATGCTCGATGATCTCCGGCGACGCGTCGTCCTTCTGCCAGACGTCGTACCAGTGCCCGCCCTCCACCCGCCGATAGGCGGAGGGCGGCCTGCTCGCGACAGGCGAGGTTCGCAGTACGAGCGTCCTGTAGTCGAGCACAGCGCCCAGCTCGAAGGCGTCGATGTCTGCTGCGTCGCCGGCCTCGAGACTGCCGCCGCTGCGTAGCGGGACGACCCGTCGCCGACGTTCCGACGCGGACTCGGGGTCCAGCCGCCTGAGAAAGTGGCGTGCGCCGTATGGCTGGTACTCGGTCATCAGCGTCGGCCCGTCGCCGGCATAGCGCTCACCGATGGACTCGAGCTCGGTGAGCTGAGAGCGCGGTGCGAGCCAGACGTTCGAGTACGCGAGCGCGTTCGACCAGAGGACGCCGAAGGCGATCGCCGCACAGGCGACCGACCCCTCGGCCCGACGCCCCGTCTCGAAGAGCGCGAGAGCACCGGCGGCGCCGATCGCGACGAATGCCGGCGACGCCTCGGCCATGGCCTTGGCATTGAGCCACGGTGAGCTGAGGCCCAGCCTCTCCAGAGCGAAGGCGGCAAGGACGCCACCGACGGCAGTGGCCAGGAAGAGTGGCAGCGACCACGCGCGCTTGCGGAGGGCGACCACGACTCCGAAGACGCCACAGCCGACCAGGACGGCGATGAGCGCGTAGGTTGCGACAGGGTCGTGGAGCGACGTCCTGAAGTCGGTCGCGGGCCAGATCCCGAAGACCTGGAGCGTCTTCAAGGGATGGCCGAGGTTTGCCACCTCGGAGCTCTGCGTCACCTCCGCGTTCGAGGCACCCCCGAGGAACGTGCGGGCGAGAGCCAGCGACGGAATGGACAGCAGGGCGATGATCGCGACGAAGGCGAGCGCGCCGCGAGCGAACGTCACGAGCCCGCGCGCGGCGAGCACTGCGATGACGACGCCGGCGGGAACGATCAGCCAGATGCCGCCCGCGGGGCTCAGGATCGCAAGGATCGCGGCAACCGCCACCGCGGCCGGCACCGTCCCGCGCATCGTTCTCCAGTGCTCGCTCGTGACGGGCAGCACGGCGCAGAGGAGGGCGAACATGGCGGTCGCGGCAAGCTCCTTTACGCCGCTCCAGAACGCATACGCGAAGAGCAGCGCCGCCTGCGAGCCGAGCAACGCGACAACCGCGCGCCCGGCTCGCGATGCGACCAGATTGACGCTTGCCGCGTAGATCGCAAGAGCGAGCATCGCCCCGGAGAACGCGATCGTCGGCTGGATGAGCCAGCCGACGTCCTGACCCGTCACCTGCGTCCCGATGCCGAGGATCGTGAACGCCCCGACGGGATAACCGCTGCCCGGGAGGTAGTCCTCGAGGACTTGCTGGTACGTCGAGGGGGCGAGGCCGGAGACGTCGCGTCCGTGCTCCAGCACGTGGTCGGCCAGCGCGAGCCACGTCGCCGTGTCGTCGAGCGTCAGATAGCCGGCGAAGGTTGCCGTCCCCGTTGCGACGATCGGCAGCGCGTACACCACGTACGTTCCGAGCGCAGTGACGCCTGCCCAGGCGTCGGGCCGCCGACTTCTCCACGGCATCGAGAGCCCGTAGCCGGCGACGGCCAACGTCACCACCACCGGGGTCGTCAGGCCGGCCGTCGCCGGGCTCATCGTCGTGATGTCGCCGCTCACGAGCACGACGGCCAGTCCAAGCGGAGGAATGAGCGCGCCCGGCAACCGCAATCCGGCGACGTACTCGACGAGCAGCCCGCAGCCGGTCGTGAGCACCGTGAGCAGGGCGCCGTAGAGCAGCCAGGTGAGCACGAGCGGCGTCACGATCGTTGCCAGGAGCCCGCTAGCCCCGAGCCGCGTTCTCCGAAGCTACGAGGTGGGCTTCACTTTCCCCGACCGTACGAGCCCCTGGGCACGCTTCGGATCCGGATCGTAGACCTCGATCTGGTAGTCCGAGTTCGGGAACGCGACGTAGACGTTCGACGGCGTCGACTTCGAGTAGAACGCGACCCCTCCTCCGGCGATCGGGATCTTGACGCCACTCTCGGCCGCCTGCTGGGTGACCGCCAACGCGTTCGGCACGGGGAACGTGGCGACGAACAGGTGGGGCGTAGCGCTGCCGACCTTCTCGCCGGCGGGGAGGTAGCGGATGAAGACGCGCCCACTCGGGGTCTGGGTGAGCTCGTAGAGCGCTCCACTCTGCGGCCCCACCCAGTACACGGGGTGGCCGAGCTTCCCGCCGAGTGCCTTCACCTCCGCGAGTGTCGCGGCCTCGACGGTCGTCGCCTCGGTCGATGGCGCGCTCGACGGGAGGACAGGCCCAATCGCCCCGTCGGCGACGAGTTGCTGAGCATTCGCAGCGTCCGGGTCGTACACCTGAATCTGCTGGTCCTGCCCTGGGAACGCGATGTAGACGTTCGTCGGCGACTGACGTGTGTAGAACGCGACGCCACCGTTGGCGATCGGGATCTTCACGGCACCCGACTTGTTCGCCTCCGCCGACGTCACTGCGAACGCATCCTCCAGCGGGAAGGTCGCAACGAAGAGATACGGGTCTTCGGTCCCGACCTCGGCGCCCTCGGGGAGATAGCGGACGAAGACGCGGTTGCTCGGAGTCTGCGTCACCTCGTACGAAACACCGGACTTCGGACCAGCCCAGTACACGGGCGTTCCGAAAGCCCGCGCCAGCGTCTCGAGCCCGCGCTGAGACAGGGCCGCCACGGTGCGCTCGCCGGTTGTCTGACGGCTCTCGCCGTCACCACCGGTGTTCGCCAGGAACAGCCAGACGAGAAACCACCCCGCAAGCACGAAGGCGACGACCGCGCCAAGGCGGACGCCCGTCCTCCGTGACCCGCCCGAGTCGCTGCGCCGCCGGTAGGCGTCAGTTCTGCGCGGGGTGCTCGCGTCAGAACGCGGTTCGCTCGATGTATCCGTCGACGGAGTCTCGGTCATGATTGCGGCCTCCCGCTTGGCGACCAGAATCGGAATTGTTTCCGCAGTGGAGCTCCCCTACGCCTCGTGAGTGTGCCGATGACGAGCCTCGCTCGCTAGCCCGCAGGCTCGGCCGCGACGGCCGGAGGGCGCCGGAGCGAGATCAGGATGGCCGGCCCGATGACGGCGATCGTCGCGCCAACGGCGATCGCAGCCACGCCCCACTCCGAGTACGCGAAGCCGCCCACGAGCGCGAGCGCGGCCGCCGAGAGCCCCGCGACGAGATCCGTGAAGCCTACGAGGCCCTGGCGCTCGACCGGCGTCGCATGGGTGACGAGCTCGGCCGAGGCCGCGACGTACGAGATGTTCCAGCCGAGGCCGAGCAGGAAGAGCGAGAGCGACATGCCGGCGATCTCGACCACCCACGCGAGCATCACGCTCGACACGGCCATCACGAGGAGGCCTCCGATGAGCGCCCGGTGTCGGCCGACACGGTCGACGAGCTGGCCGACGACGAGGACGAGCCCGAACATGCCGACGATGTGCAGGCTGATGACGGTGAACACGTCGGCCTGCTCGTGGTGGTGGCCGACGACGATGTACCCCGTCAGGTTCATGACACTCGCCATGACAGCGAGGCTCGCGACTGCGGCCACGACCGCCGCGGGCACCCCCGGCCTGCGGAGGATCGTGCTGAGTGGCGCCGCAGGCTCCGCTGCCGCCCCACCCGCCGCGACCCCGGCCTGCTCGAGCTCGAGCGCGATCGTCCGCGGATCCGGACGGATCAAGAGCACGACGACGAGCCCGACCACACAGATCGCGGCTGCGGCGAACCAGGGCACGACGAGCGTGTCGAGCTCGAGGTCCTTGCCTGCGAACATCGGACGGAAGACGAGAGGGCCGAGCGCAGCCCCGAAGAGCGCGCCGAAGAGGACGTACGAGATCGCGCGGGCTTTCCGCGACTCCGGGTACATGTCCGCGACGGCTGTTCGTGAGAGCAGCACCGCTCCGTTCATCCCGCCGACGCCGATGAAGCCGAGGACGACGAGCAGGGCCGAGTCGGCGATGCACCCGAGTGCCGTCAGGACGCAGCCGACCATGCCGACGACGAACCCGCCCGCGAGCACCGGAACACGGCCATGGCGGTCCATGAGCCGACCGGCCGGCAGCGCTGCGATCGCACCGGCGCTGAGGAAGATGGCCGGGCCGAGTCCGAGGATCGACTCCACCCCGGTCACGAGGACGAGCGTGATCGTGGCCACGGCCGTCGCGAGCTGCAGGACGCCCGACAGCGTGACGAGGCAGAGAGCGAGAAGGACGGTGTTCCGCCTGATCTGCGCTGCAGTCGTCACGGCGCGAGCCTATCCCTCGCGGATCCCCGCACAGACGTTCGGCCCAAGGTCCAGACTCCGCCCCCCGTTCGGCGGGACCTGCCCGAAAACGGTTGACGTCGAGCCTCTCGGAAGGCATACATGTCCGAGGTTCAGGGGGAGGACACCAGGGGAGACGCCGTCATCGAACCGAGCGCCGTTTGCGGCGGCGCTCGGTTCGATGTCAGGCGGTGACTTCGCGGAGGCGCTTCTCGAGGTCTTCGTCGATCGGCGCGTCGGACTGCTCGGACGCCTTCTCCTCCGATGCAGGTATGGCGGATGCGGCGAGCTTGCCCAGCGCCGCGTTGAGCCGAACTCGGATCTCGGCCATGTCCTCTTCGAGGCGGCGCTTCTCGGCGTTGGCCTCGCGAGTGATCCGCCGAGCCTCCGCGTGAGCCTCCTGGACGATCAAATCCGACTCGCGCCGTGCCTGCTCCCTCGTCTCCTGCGTGGTCCGCTCGGCAGCGACCAGCGTCGACCGGAGCATCGCCTCGAGATCGGCGCTGGCGGCTGCCTCCGCATCGAGTGCCTCGACTCGCTCACGCAACTCGTCGCGCTCGCGCGTGACCGCCGCGAGGCTGTCCGCAGCTTCGTCGAGAACCTCGTCGACCTCTCGGCGCCGATAGCCGCCGAGCGCCGATCGCGGCAGTTCGACCGTCCGTATCTCGTGTGGCGTCGTCCCCATACCCAGCCTGCCCCCGCAGGATCAGACGCAGCCTAGTCGCGAGTGCTCATTGCCACAAGACCGCGGCGGAAGCGTTCCGCTCCACCACGCGACGGGTGCCTGACGTAGTCGCCGCCGAGAACACCGTGCGCGACCCGGCCGACCGCGATCACGCGGCGGCCGCGGGCGAGCTCGCGGACGAACGGCGTGCCCGCTTCGATCTCGACACGGGTCGGCGGGCGGTTGCTGGACGCCGTGCCCGGATGTGTCGGGACCACGTTCCACAGGAGCACCTCGTCCTCGAGCCCGAGCTCGCCGAGAACACGGTGGACGATCGTGGCCGACGCCTCGGCCGGGCCTTCGCCCGTCAGCTGGCGCTCCGACGTGAAGGGGATGCCCGACACGCGCGCTCCCCGGTAGCCGGGCGCCTCGCCCACGAGCAGGATTCGCGTGTCTGCCCGCTGGTCCAGGTAGCTCGCGATCCGCTCACGCAGCATCGACGCGCGCGCACCGTTCGCGTACTGGTTGAACGTGCGGCCGATCGTCGCCGCGGCCAGCCCCTCCACGAATGCGGCAGACGCTACGATGGCCCGAGCGTAACGGGGAGCTCGGGACAGCCGGGCTGAGAGGGCGGTCGAGAGCGCCGCCGACCCGCAGAACCTGATCTGGGTAATGCCAGCGGAGGAAGGCGTGTCGGAAGAACTCGTGGTGGTGGTGTCAGGGGGAGGTCCTCCGGATGCGCGTGCGGCACAGCGCGTGCCGCGAGCCGCACCTGTCGTGACGGCCGACCGTGGCCTCGACTACGCGCTTGCCCTCGAGCTCGACGTGACCGTCGCGGTCGGGGACTTCGACTCGGCCTCGGCGGAAGCGGTGGCGGAGGCGGAAGCCGCGGGCGTTCGCATCGAACGGCATCCAGCCGAGAAGGACGCCACGGACCTCGAGCTCGCACTCGACGCTGCGATCGACATGGCACCGCAGCGCATCCTCGTCCTCGCGGGAACCGGCGGGCGACTCGATCACGAGCTTTCGGCCCTCCTGCTCCTGGCATCGGAGAGGTATGCGTCCGCGCAGGTCGATGCGCTCGTCGGCGAGGCCCGCGTCCACGTGATCCGCGGCAAGCGGAAGCTCGAGGGAAGCCCGGGTGAGCTCTGCACGCTCCTCGCGATGGACGGGCCTGCCACAGGGGTCACGACGGAGGGACTCGAGTACCCGCTGCGAGGCGAGACGCTCGAGCCCGGGTCGAGCCGAGGCGTCTCGAACGTCTTCGCGGACGAGACGGCGCACGTCACCGTCGAGGACGGCGTCCTGCTCGCGATCCTCCCGGGAGAGGACGCGTGATGCAGGCGGCGCTCTGCCTGCTCGTTGCGTGCGCCGCCCTCGCGGCCGCAGGTTGCGGCGGCAGCGATGCACCGAGCGAGGTCGTCCTCGTCACGCACGACTCGTTCGCGATCTCGCCCGACGTCAAGAAGGCGTTCGAGGAGGAAAGCGGCCTCACGCTCGAGATCCTGAAGGCGGGCGACGCCGGCGAGCTCGTGACGCGTTCGCTCCTCGCGGCAGGGAACCCCGAAGGCGACGTGCTGTTCGGAGTCGACAACAACCTGCTCGCACGCGCACTCGCGGGTGACGTCTTCGAGCCGTACGAGTCGCCCGCGCTCGCGAGCGTCGACCCGGCGCTCGTGCTCGACGCGAAGCATCGAGCCACGCCGATCGATCGCGGCGACGTCTGCCTCAACTACGACAAGGCGTGGTACGCGGATCACGACCTCGCACCGCCGCGGAACCTCGTCCGGCTCACGCTTCCGCGCTACCGCGACCAGCTCGTCGTCGAGAACCCGGCGACGTCGACGCCCGGCCTCGCGTTCATGCTCGCCACGATCGCGGAGTTCGGCGAGAAGTGGCAGGGCTACTGGCGCAAGCTGCGTGCCAACGGCGTCCTCGCGGTCGACGGCTGGGAGGACGCGTACTACTCGCGGTTCTCCGGCGCCGCGGGAAGCAAGGGCACGCGCCCGGTCGTCGTCTCCTATGCATCGAGCCCGCCCGCGGAGGTGATCTTCGGCAAGCCGCGGCCGAGTACCGCGCCGACCGGTGTCGTCGAGTCGAGCTGCTTCCGCCAGATCGAGTTCGCCGGGGTCCTCCGCGGCGCGAAGCACGTGGAGGGCGCGCACGAGCTGGTCGACTTCCTCCTCTCGAAGCGCTTCCAGGAGGACATCCCGTTGCAGATGTTCGTGTTCCCGGCCCGGACCGACGCGGCTCTCCCGCCGGAGTTCGAGCAGTTCGCCGTCGTGCCGGAGCACCCGCTCGACCTGCCGCCCCACGAGATCGACCAGAATCGCGAGAGCTGGGTCGACGAGTGGACGGACATCGTCGTGAGGTGAGCGCGCGCACATGGCGTCTCGTCACGTACGGCGTGCCGCTCGCGTTCCTCGGGCTGTTCTTCCTCTATCCGCTCCTCGCGATCCTGGACCGCGGGCTCCGCGGCGACGGCGATCCACCGCTCGACGTCCTCACCGATCCGCTCACGCGGGAGGTCGTCTGGTTCACGGTGTGGCAGGCGCTCGCGTCGACCGTGCTGACGATCGCGGTCGCGACGCCGGCGGCGTACGTGCTCGGCCGCTACCGGTTCCGCGGACGCAGCCTCGTCAGCGCGATCGTGGTCGTCCCGTTCGTGCTGCCGACGGTCGTCGTCGCACTCGCGTTCGTCGCGATCCTGCCCGGCGGGCTGGACCGCGGATGGGCGCCGATCCTCGTCGCGCACGCCTTCTTCAACGTGGCGGTCGTCGTGCGCATCGTCGGGACGTTCTGGGCGAGCCTCGATCCCCGCGTGAGCGAGGCGGCGGCCACGCTCGGGGCGTCTCCGGGGGCGAGAGCCCGCGAGATCATCCTCCCCTTGCTGGCGCCGGCGCTGGCGGCCGCGGCGGCGATCGTCTTCCTCTTCTCGTTCACGTCGTTCGGGGTCGTGCTCATCCTCGGCGGCCCGCGGTACGCGACGATCGAGGCCGAGATCTACACGCAGGCCGTCCGGCTCTTCGATCTCCGCGCTGCCGCAGTGCTCTCGATCGTGCAGCTCGTGTGCGTCGTCGCCGTGGTGTGGGTCGCGACCCGGCTCGAGCGGCGGCTGACCGTCACCGGCACGCTGCGCGCGGAGCGGGACACGCTGCGGCCCGTGCGCAGCACTCGCGACAAGGTGGTCGTCGGCTTCAGCCTCTGCGGGCTCGGGCTCTTCCTGGGGCTCCCGCTCGCCGTCC
>DASTWH010000267.1:0-2377 GCA_035758735.1 Gaiellaceae bacterium | reverse complement strand
CGCAGGATTGAGCGAGGAGGAGAAGGTCGAGGCCCTCGCCGCGCATCCCGCGATCGGTCAGAAGACGGGCCTCTCGGCGCGATCCGCCGCCGAGCAGGGACGCGACGAGGACCCCTGCGTCCTCGTCGATCTCGCCGCGCTCAACATGCAGTACGAGGCGCGGTTCGGGTTCCGTTTCGTCGTGTTCGTCGACCGCCGGCCGAAAGCCGAGATCCTCGAGGTGCTGCGCGAGCGCATGACCCGCACGCGCGAGGAGGAGCTCGACGCCGGGTGTCGCGAGCTCGTCGCGATCGCGAGGGATCGTTGGACCCGTACCTGAGAGACGTCCTCGACGTCCTCCTGCGGATGCTCCACGTGGTCGCGGGGATCGCGTGGATCGGTGCGTCCTTCTACTTCGTCCGCCTCGACCTCGCGCTCCGCCCGCCGAAGCGGCCCGAGGATGCCGACGCGGGGGTCGCCGGCGAGTTCTGGGGCGTGCACGGGGGCGGCCTCTACCACTCGCAGAAGTACCGGCTCGCACCGCCGGAGATGCCGGAGCCCCTGCACTGGTTCAAGTGGGAGGCGTACACGACGTGGCTGTCGGGCTTCGCGCTGCTCGTCGTCCTCTACTACTTCGACGCAGACGTCCGGCTCGTCGATCCGGCCGTCGCGGACCTCTCGGACTGGCAGGCCATCGGCCTCAGCGTCGTGGGGATCGCGCTCGCCTGGATCGTCTACGACATCCTCTGCCGCACCGTCGGCCAGTGGAGCCAGGCGGCGCTCGCGGTCGTCGGCACCGGGTTCGTGGCCCTCGCCGCCTGGATCGCCGGCGAGCTCCTCGCGCCGCGGGCCGCCTACCTGCAGGTCGGCGTGATGCTCGGGACGATCATGGTCGCGAACGTCCTCCTCGTGATCATCCCTGCCCACCGGAAGCTCGTGGCCGCAATGGAGGAGAAGCGCGAGCCCGACGCGGCGCCGCTCCTCGAAGCGAAGAACCGGTCGGTTCACAACAACTACCTCACGCTGCCCGTGCTCTTCACGATGCTCGCCGGGCACTTCGCGTTCGTGTTCGGTGCCGATCGGGCATGGCTCGTCTTCGTCGCGATCGCGGTGCTGACCGCGCTGATCCGCGTCTTCTTCAACCGCTGGCACGCAGGGAGGCGCGTGTGGTGGATCCCGGCGGTGACGGCGGTCGCCGTCGTCGGCGTCGCGCTGTGGCTGCAGCCCGAGGAGACGGCGCCTGCGAGTAGCGAGCAGGTGACGTTCGAGCAGGTCGCTCCCGTCATCGCCGCCCGCTGCGCGCCGTGCCATTCGGGCGCGTCCGCCCCGATCGGGATCCACCTCGAGACGCAGGGGCAGATCGAGGCGCGAATCGACGACATCGAGCGGCAAGCGGTTCAGACGCGCGCGATGCCTCCCGGGAACCAGACGGGGATGACCGACGACGAGCGACAGCTCCTCGCTGCATGGATCGCGAGCTCGCGATAGTTCCGGGCATCGAGCCCGACCTGCTCGCACGAATCGTCGATCGCGTCCTCGCACTCGAGCCGGGCGCCATCGCGATCCTCGTGTCCGGGAGCTACGCGCAGGGGGCCGCGGACGAGCAGAGCGACCTCGACCTCGTCGTCGTCCGCGAGGGAGAGCCCTCGACCCCGTACCGGATGTGGTTCGAGGAGCGGCCCGGCCACTCGCCGCTCCATGTGTCACCGAGCTGGCGCAGCGTCGAGCGCTGCCTCGCCGAGCGTTCCGAGCCCGAGGCCTGGGCGCTCGGGTTTCCGGTGCACGACGTCACGAGCTACGTCTGGGCCACCGATGCCGCGCGAGCGACCCTCGGCGACCCGCCCGACTACGTGCACCCAGCGGCGGGCCCCGAGCTCGAGGACTTCGTCGAGTTCCTCGGCAAGGTGAGGCGCTGCGCCTCCCTCGGCGACGGGGTGGGCGTGCGGACGTTCGCCCGCGAGGCCGCGGCGCTTGCCCCCGGGCTCCTTCGTGCCCTCAATTCGGAGGTCGTCGTGCGCAACCGTCGCGAGGCCGTCGAGGCCGCACGCGGGCTGCCCGTCGCGCCCGACCACTACCGCGAGGACTTCGAGGTGGCGTTCGGCATCAGCGCTGCCGACGACGCTGCAGTCGAACGCTCTGCACTACGACTCGGCCGCGACCTCCTTGCGTTTCTCCGCGAACGGCGGCCCGACGCCGACCCGCAGCCCGACATCGCGCGCTATCTCGCGAACGGCACGTTCGAGAGGCACCTGGGGTTTGTCGACCCGATATGACGTCGGTTACCTGGACGCTCAGACCGGCAACGGCCGCCGACCGCGACTTCGTCGTCGAGGTGAACCGCGTCGCGTTGGGCCCCTACCTCGCGGCCGCATTCGGCTGGGACGAGGCGACGCAGCGT
>DASTWH010000259.1:0-4046 GCA_035758735.1 Gaiellaceae bacterium | reverse complement strand
CCGATCAGCAAGGAGGTGCCGGTCTCCGCCACCCGACCCGTGATGCCGCGGCCGATCCGTGTCGGCAGGAGCTTCGTCGGGTCACCGGGTAGCGCGCCGGTCAGGTCGCCGCGGAACGCGACGAGCACGAGGTCGTCCTGGTCGCGAAGGAACACGCGACAGTTGTGGTAGTCGATCAGGAATCGGAGCTCGTCCGCGATGGTCAGCCCGATCTGCGCGACGTCGTTGAGACGCGACAGCTTCCCGGAGAGGCTCTGCAGCATCTTCAGGTGAGCAATCGAGCGTACGTCGTCCCGACGGATCTTCTCCTCGGTGGGGCGTTCGCGGTCGCTCTCGTCGAAGGGGACGACCAGACCGTTGCCTCTCGCCTTGGCGGTCATCATCGCGGCCTCCGCGCAGGCAACCAGCTCCCGCGGGTTCGCCGCGTTTTCGGGACCAACCGCGATTCCCGTCGACGCGGTGAGACGTCCGACGGCTTCGGCCTCGAGCTTCCCGAGCTGTTCGCCGATCCGCTCGGCGAGCGCCGTCGAGCTCACGAGGTCGCCGGCCGGAAGGATCACCGCGAACTCCTCCCCGCCGACTCGACACACTACGTCGCTCTGGCGAACCGACGCGCGAAGCACTTCGGCGACCTGCTGGAGTAGCTGATCGCCGACGCCGTGCCCATAGACGTCGTTCACCTTCTTGAAGTCGTCGAGGTCGAGCATCACGACCGCGACGGTCTCGTGTGCGGCCGAGGCGCGCAGCAGCTCCTGGCGGAGGCGGTCGTGGAAGGAGCGGTGGTTGTAGAGGCCCGTGAGCGCGTCCGTCTCGGCCTGGTGCTCGAGGCGGGCGCGGATGTGGGCGTTGTCGATCGCGAGCGCGGCGGCGTCGCCGAACCGCTTGGCGAGCAGGAACTCCTCGTCCGTGAAGGCGGCCTCCTCGCCGACGCGGTAGATGTTGAGAGTTCCCTTCAGCTGTCCGCGGGCGATCAGCGGGACGGCGATGAGCGCCTCGGGCTCGATCGGGGTGCCGGGCACGAAGCGCACGCGCGGATCGAGGTGCGCCTGGTTCGCGAGGACGGCCTCGCGATGGTCGACGGCCCAGCCCGTGATTCCCTCGCCGAAGGAGAACGACTCGCTCATGACCTCGTCGGCCCAGTCGCCGCGCGCGAGGACGGCGCTCAGCTCTCGCTTCGCCTCGTCGGCCTCGTAGATGTGGACGTCCTCGTACGGGATGAGCACCGCGAGGGCGTCGGCGATGCGCTCGAGCAGCGCGTCGAGGCTCTGCTCGGAGAGCACGTCGTGGAAGATCTCGGCAAGCCGGCGGTACGGCTCGGCCGAGCCGCTCGAGACGAGGCTGATGTGCGGCTGTGGAGCCGGTTCGATGGGGGCAGGGTCGGACATGAGCCGCCTCGGACCTCATCGGACGGCGGCGGAGTCCGCTTGAGGGCGCCTCTGCGAAAATCACTCGCCATGCGGGCGACCACGAGCGCGCGTCGATGAACGGTTCGGTGGGCTTCGGAGTCTTCTCGGTAGCCGGCGACCCACCGCGTGTCGGGTTCCGCGTCGGGCACGACGTCCTCGATCTCGCGAGGCACGGTCTCGGCGCCGTGTTCGAGGCAGCGAGCCTGAACCGGTTCCTCGCTTTGGGCCGCTCGTCGTGGGAGGACACGGTGGTGCGCATCGCCGAGCTCGTCGACGCGGGAGCGGACCTCGTCCCGCTCGAGGACGCGGAGGTCGGCCTCCCGTTCGCGGTCGCCGACTACGTCGACTTCTACTCGTCGCTCGAGCACGCGACCAACCTGGGACGACTCTTCCGACCCGACTCGGAGCCACTCCTTCCCAACTGGAGGCACCTCCCCGTCGGCTACCACGGACGTGCGGGGACGGTGGTCGTCAGCGGTACGCCGATCGTCCGCCCATGTGGCCAGTCGAACGCTCCGGGCGTTGAGACGCCGGGCTTCGGCCCGAGCCGGAGGCTCGACATCGAGCTCGAGGTCGGCTTCGTCGTCGGGACGGGCAGCGCACTGGGCGAGCCAGTGACGGCGGCCGCCTTCCGCGACCACGTGTTCGGGATCGTCCTCGTCAACGACTGGAGCGCCCGCGACATCCAGGCCTGGGAGTACCAGCCGCTCGGGCCGTTTCTCGGGAAGTCCTTCGCGACGTCGATCGGCGCGTGGATCACGCCGCTCGCGCTGCTGGAGGATCGACTCGTACCCGCGCCTGCGCAGGATCCCGAGCCGCTTCCCTACCTGCGTGTCGAGGGCGATTGGGCGCTCGACGTCGACCTCGAGGTCGAGCTCGACGGCACCGTCGTGTCGCGAACCAATGCGCGCGGCCTGTACTGGACGATGCCCCAGCAGCTCGCCCACGCCACCGTCAACGGTGCCGCGATCGCCACCGGCGACCTCTTCGCGTCGGGGACGATCTCCGGGCCCGAGCAGGGCACGGAGGGCTCGCTCATCGAGCTCACGCACAACGGGGAGCATCCGATCGGGCTCGCCGACGGATCGACGAGGACGTTTCTCGAGGACGACGACGAGGTCGTGCTCCGCGGTCGAGCCGGAGCCATCGAGCTCGCCGAGGTCCGTGGCACGATCCTGCCCGCGCGCTGCTAGGCAGTTGCCGGGAAAGGCCCGGCGCGATAGAGCTGTCCCTCGAGGCGCCGGCCGAGCAACTGCGACAGCCACTCGGACGTCTCGATGAGACGATCGATGTCGATTCCGGTGGAGACCCCCTCGCGCTCGAGGAGGTAGACGAGGTCCTCGGTCGCGATGTTCCCTGTCGCGTTCGGGGCGAACGGGCAGCCGCCGAGACCGCCGATCGACGCGTCGAGGACCGAGGCGCCGCTCTCGAGCGCGGCCAGCGCGTTCGCGTACCCGGTGTTGCGCGTGTTGTGGAAGTGGCCGCCCACGGGATGCCCGAGCGCGGCGACGCTCGACGTCAGCGACCCGACCGCGCGTGGGCTCGCGACGCCGATCGTGTCCGCGAGGACGAACGCGTCGGGCTCGACGTCCGCCACGCGCTCCGCGATCGCGACGACGTGGTCGGCGTCGACCTCACCTTCGAACGGGCACCCGAACGCGACGCTGAGCGTGACCGTGCACCTGAGCCCGTCCCCGCGGGCGCGGGAAGCGATACGCCGTGCGGCGACGACTGACTCCTCGACCGCGGCGCCCTGATTCCGTTGGTTGAACGTCTCGGTTACTCCGAACGCGAAACGCACCTCGTCGAGCCCGGTCGCGAGAAGCCGCTCGTAGCCGCGCTCGTTGAGGGCGAGCCCCGCCTTGATCGGCCCTGGGCGCGGTCCGACGGCCGCCACGACGTCCTCGGCACCGGCCATCTGCGGCACGCGGCGCGCGTCGACGAAGCTCGCCACCTCGATGCCCGGGAGACCCGTCTCCGCCAGTCGTCGAACGAGCTCCGCACGTACGCCGACCTCGAGGATCTCGGGCTCGTTCTGGAGCCCGTCGCGTGGCCCCACGTCGTACAGAGTCACGCGAGACACAGACACTGACGACCCACTGTAGCCTGGTGGCGTGAGCGGCTCGATCGTGGTTGGTGTCGACGGCTCGGACGCGTCGCACGACGCCCTTCGCTGGGCCGCCGAAGAGGCGAAGCTGCGATCCGCCACGCTCGTCGCCCTCCACGCGTGGTCGTTCGTGCCTGCGCAGCCGATCGGCGACCCGGGCATGCTCGCCGTGCCCGCCGGCGACCTGGCGGGTCAGCTGAACGCGGAGAACGACGCGGCCCAGATCGGCCTCGACCAGGCGGTCGAGGTCGCGCTCGGCGCCGGATCCGAGGTCCACCTCGAGCGCCGGCTCGTCGAGGGCGACGCCGGAGAAGCCCTCGTCGCCGCGAGCAAGGACGCCGTGCTCGTCGTCGTGGGCTCGCACGGACGCTCGGGGTTCAAGGCCGCGCTGCTCGGCTCGGTGAGCCGTCACGTGGTCGACCACGCGGCGTGCCCCGTGGTCGTCGTGAAGTCGCCCGGCTAGAGCTGGCTCGTCTTCTCGGCGAGGTCGCGGTCGCGGTCCGTGACGCCGCCCGCGGTGTGCGTCCACCAGC
>DASTWH010000296.1:0-2007 GCA_035758735.1 Gaiellaceae bacterium | reverse complement strand
AAACGACAGGGCGCCGACGCCGGTCTGCGGGACGCATACTCCGCGTATCTCCACGGTGCCCGACTCCCCGTCAAGCGAGCTGCTCGCCCGGCGTTGGTTCGCCGCCGTGACCCGCGGCGCCTTCGACGAGCTCGCGGAGTTCTTGCATGAGGACGTCGAGCTCGTCTCGAAGATCCGCGCCGGCGCGGTCGTCCACGGCCGCGAGGATGTCCGAAGCTTCATCACCGAGGCAGTCACCCCGAACCTCTACGAGGCCACGGCCGAGGTCTACACGCCGCTCGACGACGAGCGGGTGATCGTCGAGGGCCGGATCCGCTGGATCGACGAGGACCGCGTGATCCGCGACGACCCTGTGGTCTGGGCGCTCGAGTTCCGCGACGGCCTCCTGCTGAGGTTCGTCGCGGCCCGGACCACGCTCGACGCCGAGGCAATCCTCGGCGTCGCGCGCTGAATCAGCGACTCGGCCTCACGTGCGGTCGCCCTCGACGACGTCGCCGTCGCTGATCTCGCCACGCCACGAGCCCGTGGGGAGGTCGCGGCTCTCGACGAGATCCTTGAAGCGCTCGAGGTCGTTTCCGACCTGACCGCCGTCGAGACCGAGCGCGGCACCGACGGTCTCCTTGATCCCTTCGGGGTCGTACTCCATCTCGACCGAGACGCGCGTTCCTTCGGCGATCGGCGCGAACTCGACGCGGCCGCTGTTGCGCAGCCCGCCAGTCGAGCGCCAGGCGATGACGCGGTCTGGCTCCTGCTCCACGATCTCCGAATCCCACTCCTGCCGCTCGCCGTTCACCTCCGCGATCCAGTGGACGTGACTGTCGTCGGTCTGCTTCACGGACACGATGCCCTCCATGAAGCGCGGGAACTCCTCGAACTGCGTCCACTGGTCGTACGCCGTGGACACCGGAACATTCACGTCGATCGTCTTCTCGACGGTCGCCATTCGATCCACCTCCGTGGTGTCGTGAGTGTGTGTTTCTGGGTGCGTGTCGTTAGCCCGCTCGCGCGGACGCCAAACACGTCAGTGCGAGACGCGCGGCGAGCCTGGCCGCGAGAGCCGGACGATTCCGCCGCCGACAGTCGCGCCGCGCCTCGCCAGCGCGTGGTCTCGTGCCACACGCGGCAGTTCCGCGAGCCGTAGAAGCGCAGACGCCCGGTCCGCCTCGGGCTCCGGATCGGGCCTCGGATCTGGGTCGGGGAGCGGAGGCACGGGCTCGCCGGGTATCGGGCTCGGATCCGGCGGAATCGGCGTCGGCGGTCCGGGCTCGATCCATGCGCTTCGCGCTCGTCTCGTCGTCTTCATGCATCGAGTCTGCCCCGACCGGGCGGTGACGAAACTCGGTGCCCGCGGGCCTACACCCCGCGTCCGGTCCGCAGCACCGCGGCGAGCGGACGCGTGTTCACGACCCGGTCCGTCGTCGCCGCGCCCTTCCTCGCCGTCGCGAGTGCGAGCTCGAGGCTCGCGAGACCGCCGGTGGAATGGGCGTCGGAGTTGAGGACGAGATCCACGCCCGCTGCCAGCGCCTCGCGAACGTGCACCGCCGAGAGGTCGAGCCGGTCCGGGAGGCCGTTCACCTCGATGGCGACGCCCGTCTCGATGGCGACGGCGAACACCTCGTCGAGGTCGAGTGCGTTCTCGGGTCGATGGTTGAGGATGCGGCCCTTCGGATGGCTGAGCGCGGACACGGCCGGGTGTCGCATCGCCTCCGTGACGATTCGCGTGAGCTCGACCCGGGAGCGGCGTTGTCCCGCGTGCAGGCTGAGCTGCACCCACTCGAGCTCGTCCAGCACGTCTTCGTCCACGTCGAGCGTCCCGTCCGCGCGGATATCGCACTCGACGCCGCGCAGGATGCAGAATGGTGCGAGCTCGGCGTTCGTGCGCTCGATCTCCTCTCCCTGGCGGCGCAGCTCGTCGGCGTCGAGACCGTGCACCACACCGACGTTGGGCGTGTGGTCGCAGATCGCGAGGTACGCGTACCCACGGTCGCGGGCCGCCGTGGCCATCTC
>DASTWH010000264.1:0-17268 GCA_035758735.1 Gaiellaceae bacterium | reverse complement strand
GCCGTCCTCGACGGCGAGATCTGCGCGCTCGACGACGAGGGTCGGTCCCGGTTCTCGCTCCTGCAGGAGGGCGGCGGCATTCCCGTCCTCGTCCTCTTCGACCTGCTCGAGCTCGACGGGGAGTCGCTCGTCGATCTCCCGCTTCAGGAGCGCCGTGCATTGCTTCAGCAGGTGGTCGGCCCGGACGCGGGCGTTCTCGTCTCGCCGCAGTTCGACGACGGTCCGGCGCTGCTCGCGGCGGCACGTGAGCAGGGACTGGAGGGCGTCGTCGCCAAGAAGGCGGACTCGCAGTACAAGCCGGGCCGCCGTTCTGGAGACTGGCACAAGCTGAAGCTGCGCCAGACGCAGGAGATCGTGATCGCCGGCTACACGCGCGGTCAGGGACGACGCGTCGGCGGGTTCGGAGCGCTCGTCGCAGGGGTACACGACGCGGGTGTGCTGCGGTGGGCCGGGAACGTGGGCACCGGCTTCTCCGACCGGGAGATCAGACGCCTCCGCGAGGTGATGGCTCCGCTCGAACGTCGCGACTCCCCGTTCGCAGCGGTGCCCAGGATGCCTCGCGTGCGGAGCTCCGACATCGTCTGGTTGGAGCCGGAGCTCGTCGCCGAGGTCGAGTTCGTCGAGTGGACGCACGAGGGTCGTATGCGCGCTCCCTCGTACCTACGCCTGCGGGAGGACCGGGAGGCGCCCGACGTGCGCCGTGAGCGCGCAGCGCTTCCAGGCGTCCTGAAGCGCGGCAAGCGAGAGCTCCGACTCTCGAATCTCGACAAGCCGTTCTGGCCGGACGAGGGGATCACGAAGGGCGATCTCATCGCCTACTACCGCGACGTCGCCGACGTGCTGGTCCCGCACCTGCGGGGGCGACCGTTCACGATGAAGCGCTACCCCGACGGCTGGCAGGGCAAGTTCTTCTTCCAGAAGCAGGCGCCGACGCACATGCCGGAGTGGATCCCGCGGAGCGCCCAACCCGCCTCCACACGAGAGGGCGAGAAGAAGGTCATCGACTCCGCGCTCGTGAACGACGAGCTCGCGCTCCTGTGGATGGCGAACATGGGCTGCATCGACCTGCACGCGTGGTCGTCCCGGATCGACAAGCCCGACCGACCCGACTGGGTCATGTTCGACCTGGACCCGTCCGAGGGCGCGACGTTCGAGGACGTCGTCACGGTCGCGCGACTCGTGAAGGACACGCTCGACCTCCTCGAGCTCGAGTCGTTCCCCAAGACGTCGGGCTCTCGCGGCATCCACGTGCTCGTGCCGGTCGCGCGGCGGCACACGTTCTCCGACGCGCGCGAGTTCGCGTCGATCGTGGGCAGCGCGCTCGAGCGGACACACCACGGCCTGGTGACGACGGAGTGGGCGAGGTCGAAGCGCAAGGGCGTCCTCGTGGACGCCAATCAGAATCGGCCCGGCGCGACGAATGCGATGGTCTACTCGGTGCGTCCGCGCGCCGGGGCTCCGGTCTCGACGCCGCTCCGCTGGGACGAGGTCGTGCCCGGGCTCGATCCGTCCGCGTTCACGATGGACGCCGTGCTCGATCGCGTCGCGCGCGGGGGCGATCTCTTCGCCGGAGTGCTCGCGGGCAAGCAGTCGCTCACGACCGCCCTGAAAGCAGTCCGCTAGCTCAGGAGTCCAGCTTGTGTGGATGGCCGAGCATGGAGAGCTCGACGATGTCACGTCGGAAGAAGAGGGCGACGGTCCAGTCGACGACGACGCGCAGCTTTCGCGAGAGCAGTGGAAGCTGGTACAGGTGGTACGTCCGTGTGACGAACCACCCGGGGAAGCCCCACAGATGCAGGCCCGGGACCTCCGCGATCCCCTCGAAGCGCCCGAGCGTCGCGACCTGTCCGAGCATGCGGTAGCCGTACGGCTTCGGCGTCCCCGTCACGTTCTTCACGAGCCGGCGCGCCTGGCGGAGCGCGTGCTGGCACGTCGGTGGATCGACCTGACCCGGCGTCTTGACGTTCTTCACCGCCGCGCAGTCGCCGAGCGCCCACACGTCCTCGACGCCTTCGACGCGGAGGGTCTCGTCGACGACGACCCTTCCGCGCTGGTCGAGCGGGAGCCCGAGATCGGGGAGGAGCGGGCTCGCGCGCACACCGGCCGTCCAGACGAGCGTATGAGCCGGGATGCGCGTCCCGTCCGCGAGCACGGCCTCGGTCCCGTCGTACGACTCGAGCGTCGTGCCCACGTGGATCTCGACGCCCCGTTTCGTCAATCTGCGCGCGGCGTACTTCCCGAGCCCCCGCGGGATCTCCGGAAGGATCTTGGGTGCGGCGTCGACGAGCACCCACCGCTGTGGAACGCCTCGGAGGTCAGGGTAGGAACGGAGCGCCGCGCGTGCCATGTCGTTCAGCTCGGCGAGCGCCTCGACGCCCGCGTAGCCGGCTCCGACGAAGACGAAGCCGAGTTCAGCGGGATCGCCGGGATGGATCGAGGCGCGCTCGAGCTGCAGGAGCACGTGATTGCGGAGCGCGATCGCGTCGGCGAGGTCCTTGAAGCCCATGCCGTGCTCGGCGAGTCCGGGAACGGGGAACGTCCGCGTGGTCGCCCCGAGGGCCACGACGAGGCGTTCGTATGCGATCTCGACCGGTCCGGCGAGCGAATCCACCGTCACGATCCGCCTCTCGTGGTCGTGTCCCGTGATGCGACCGAGCACGAGCTCGGCGTGCGGGCACATCTCCCGCAGTGGCACGACCACGTGTCGCGGCTCGATCGTCCCCGATGCGGCCTCGGGGAGGAGCGGCGTGTACAGCATGAAGTTCTCGAGCGACACGATCGTCGCTCCGCGGCGCTTCAGGAGCCGCCCGACATAGCCCCCGGCAAAACCTCCGCCGAGGATCAGCGTGCCGCCCCGCGCCTCCCGTCGCTCCACGGGTCATGCTTATCACTGCAATGGCCATCCAGGTCGCGGTTGTCGGCAGCGGCGGGGAGTGGGAGGCGTCGGCCGAGGAGGTCGGACGTCTCCTCGCCGAACGCGGCTGCACGGTCGTGACCGGTGGCCTCGAGGAGGTCATGGCCGCGGCGCACCGTGGCGCCAAGGCCGTTGGAGGCGTCACAATCGCCATCCTCCCGGGCGAGAACCGTCGCGCGGCGAACCCGTGGGCGGACCACGTCGTCGTGACCGGCATCGGCCACGCGCGGAACCTCGCGGTCGCTGCGTCGGGCGACGCGGTGATCGCGATCGGAGGCAGCTACGGCACGATCGCGGAGATGGCGCTCGCGCTTCGTCTCGGACGACGCGTGGTCGCGCTCGAGGGTGCGCCGGAGGTCGACGGCGCCGAGCGCGCGGCGAGCCCCGCGGAAGCCGTTGACCTCGCGCTACGACACCTCGGCGAGACGGCGACGTAGGTAGCGCGACTCGGCCTCGTTCGTCGTCAGCTCGAGCGCACGCCGGTATGCCGCCGCGGCGTCGTCCCTGCGGTCGAGGCGTCGGTAGAGATCGGCTCGGGCTGCGTGCAGCAGGTGGTACTGGTCGAGCCCGTCGATCGCGTCGAGCAGCGCGAGCCCCTCGCCGATGTCGCCGGCGAGCGCCACGGCGACAGCGCGGTTGAGGTGCACGACCGGCGAGGGATCCATTTCCGCGAGCGCGTCGTAGAGCGCCACGATCTCGGCCTTCGGGCGTCCTTGCGCGTGGGTGGCGGCGATGGCCGCCTGGAGCTGGTACGGACCGGGGCGTCGGAGCGATACCGCGCGGTCGAGCACGCGGAGCCCCTCTGCGATGCGAGCCTCGTTCCACAGCGAGCGGTCCTGATCCTCGAGCAGGACGATCTCGCCGTCGTCTCCGATGCGGGCCGCGCGGCGCGAGTCCTGGAGCAGCATCAGCGCCAGGACGCCGAAGACCTCGGCCTCGTCGGGCATGAGCACGGCGAGGAGCTTCCCGAGTCGAATCGCCTCGTCGCACAGGTCGGCGCGCACGAGGTCGGCTCCGGCCGTCGCCGCGTACCCCTCGTTGAACACGAGGTACAGCACGGCGAGGACCGATCGCAGCCGCTCGGGCAGGAGGTAGTCCGGCGGGACGCGGAACGGGATGCCGGCGGCACGGATCTTCCGCTTCGCGCGCACGAGGCGCTGCGCCATCGCGGGCTCGGCGACGAGGAACGCATGTGCGATCTCGGTCGTCGTCAGACCGCCGACCTCGCGCAGCGTCAACGCGACGCGGCTCTCGGCCGCGAGTGCAGGGTGGCAGCACGTGAAGACGAGCGCCAGCCGCTCGTCCGGGATGGCGCTCACGTCGTCCTCCTCGGCCGGAAGCTCCTGCAGCCGGCCGATGAGCTCGGCCTTCTGCTGGAAAACCTTCTCGCGCCGGATCCGATCGATCGCCCGGTTGCGTGCGGTCGTGACGATCCAAGCGCCGGGTGTCCGCGGGACGCCGTCGCGTGGCCAGCGCTCGAGCGCCGTCGTGAACGCGTCCTGCACGGCGTCCTCGGCGAGCTCGAGGTCGCCCAGGACGCGCGTGAGGATCGCGACGGCACTCGACCACTCCTCTCGGAAGACGCGCTCGACGTCGGGCTGCACGCAGGCGTTATTGCAGAATCGGGCGGATCTCGATCGAGCCCGTGTCCTTCGCCGCAGGGATCAGCGCTGCGAGCCGGATCGCTTCGTCGAGGTCCGGCAGGTCGATGACGAAGACGCCGCCGAGGATCTCCTTCGTCTCCGCGAACGGTCCGTCCGTGACGAGGCGCTCGCCATCGCGAACGCGCACGACCTTCGCGGTCGACCGTCCGTCGAGCTCCTTGCCGGACACGTTCGGGTCGGCTTTGCCGAGCTCCTCGAAGAGCGAGATCCACTGCGGCATCTCGTCGGCGCGAAGCGCCGCCTTCTGCTCGGCGGGAAGGTCGACCCAGGCCGTGTCGTCGCCGTAGATGAGCATCGCGTACTTCACAGCTGGACCTCCTCGGGGTCGACGTAGACCGGCCGGACCTCGATCGCACCATGCTCGGCGCCCGGGATGCGCGCCGCCCAGTCGACCGCGTCGTCCATCGAGTCGCACTCGAAGACGAAGAAGCCGCCGAGCGCCTCCTTCACCTCCGCGTACGGCCCGTCCGTCACGAGCGTCTCGTCGTTGCGGATGCGCACCGTTGTGGCGTCGCGGGTCGAGGCGAGCTCGTGGCCGCCCGCGAGCACGCCAGCCGCTTCCGCGTCGCGGACGAGTTGCCGGTAGCGCTCGTACCACCCCTCGCGCTCCTCGTCCGAGAACGCATCCCACGGCGCCTCGTCCGTATGGATCAGCGTGATGAACTGCACGCCTCCTCCTTCCGTCGCTCTCTCGATTGGTATGACGAACGGCGCGGCGCCGTTTCGACACTAGGCGGCGAGCATCCGCTCCAGGAGCAGCTGCGCCCCGGTTTTGTCGAGCGGCTCGTTCAGGTTGCCGCACTTGGGGCTTTGCACGCAGGACGGGCATCCCGCTGCGCACGGGCACCGCTGCAGGAGCCGCGTCGTGTCCTCGACCCAGTCGTGGAATCGCTCGAAGCCGCGCTCGGTGATGCCGACGCCGCCGGTGTGCCCGTCGTAGACGAAGATCGTCGGGCGCCCGGTCTGGTAGTGGACGTTCGTCGAGAGGCCGCCGATGTCCCAGCGGTCGCACATCGCCCACAGCGGCAGCAGCGCGATCAGGCTGTGCTCGGCGGCATGGAGCGCGCCGAGCAGCTTCGGCATCTGCTCGAGCCCGTCGAGGTGCTCCGGCTCGGGGCAGAACCAGATCGCCTCGGTCTCGAAGGTCGTCTCCGGCATGAGCATCGGGACGACGTCGATCGTCGCGCCGTCGCGCACGGCCTTTCGGGCGTACGCGACGACCTGCTCCGTCACCGAGACCCGCCCGAAGTGGAGCTCGACACCGAGCTGCCGATCCGCACGCAGGGACTCCTCGATCGTCGTCTCCGACTCCTTCTTCGCCTGCGTGTACCACTCGACGCGGGCCGGCGAGACCACCGCGACGCGATCCTCGAGCGAGAGCGACTCGACGAGATACTGCTCGCCGAGGTGGAGGTACACCGCGCCCTCGTGGACCGTCGAGTAGGCACGGTCCCGCTCGACGAGCCCGAGGAGCGAGCCCGTGTCGCCATCCACGACGGTGAATGCCTCCGCATCGCCGGATCGGAGCGACACGCGCGCTGCCGGGTAGTCGCGTCCCTTCCACACGTAGCCCGCGCTTGTGCGCTCGAGCTCGGGCAGCTGTGCGGCACGGCGAAGCGCCTCCGAGCCGAGCGTGTCGGTGTCGCCGTCGGTGAGCGGCGCCTCGAAGGCGGCGGCGAGGACGTGCGGGTCGAGGATCCGGGGGTTCGCGTGGTCGAGGATCGCGGCTTCGACCCTGCGCGAGAGCAGAGCGCTTGGCTCGCGTGCGAAGAACTGGTCGAGGGCGTCCTCCGAGGCGACGAGGATCGCAAGCCCACGCTCGCGTCTGCCGGCACGGCCCCACTGCTGTCGGAGCGAGGCGACCGTTCCCGGGAAGCCGACCGAGATCGCGCAGTCGAGGAGACCGATGTCGATCCCGAGCTCGAGCGCGTCCGTCGCCGTGACGCCGAGCAGCTCGCCTTCGACGAGCCGGCGCTCGATGTCCCGCCGCTGCTCCGCGGTGTACCCGGCACGGTACGGCGCGAGTCTCGATGCCGTGGCGGTGTCGACGCGCTCGACCGTGAAGCGGTGGATGAGCTCGGCGGCCTTCCGGCTCTTCGCGAAGCAGATCGTCCGCAGACCACGTGACGTCAGCTGCGAGAGGAGGCGCGCGGCGTCCCCGAGCGGGCTCGCGCGGAGCCCGAGCTCGGCGTCGAGCAGTGGCGGGTTCCAGATGACGACCTCGCGCTCGGCCCTCGCGGAGGTGTCTCGGTCGACGACGGTCGCGCCCTCGCCCGTGAGGTCGAGGGCAAGCTCGCCGGGGTTCGCGATCGTCGCCGTCGCGAGCAGGAACTGCGGCGCGGCGTCGTAGATCCGCGCGAGGCGCCGAAGCCGACGGAGGACGTTCCCGACGTGGGAGCCGAAGACGCCGCGGTACACGTGCGCCTCGTCGACGACGACGTAGCGCAGGTTCGCGAGGACGTCTCCCCAACGGTCGTGGTGCGGGAGCATGCCCACGTGGAGCATGTCGGGGTTCGTGAGGACGACGTTCGACCACTTCCGGATCTGCCAGCGGCGCTCGCCCGGTGTGTCGCCGTCGTAGATGGCGGGCTTGAGCCCCTTGAGCCGGAGTTCCGCGAGCGACCGCGCCTGATCCTGCGCAAGCGCTTTCGTCGGGTAGAGGTAGAGCGCCCGCGTCTTCGGATCACGCGCGATCGCGTCCAGCACGGGCAGGTTGAACGCGAGCGACTTCCCGGACGCCGTTCCGGTCGTGACGACGACGTTCTCGCCGCGTCGCGCTGACTCCCACGCCTCGGCCTGGTGGCCGTAGAGCGACGTGACCCCGGTCGCGATGAGCGCCGAAGCGACGCGCGGGTCGAGGTCGTCGGGGAGCGGCTCCAGCTTCGGCTCGCGCGCGGGCTCGGCGCTCGAGTACGCGATCTCCTCGCCCTCGAGGAGATCCGCCCAGCTCGGTGCGAGCTCGGTCGCCACTCGAGGAGTGTCGCAGTCGGCTACTGCTCGTCGGTCGACAGACCCGAGCCGCAGTAGGCGCAGTGTCGTGAGGCAACCGGGATGCGCGCGGCGCAGAACGGGCAGGCCTCGAGCACGCTGTCGCGTCGCCGGACGACGAGGATCGCTGCGAGCGCCACGAGGCCGAGCGCGAGCAAGGCGGTGAGCGCGTCCCCGTACACGACGACCGTCTCGCCGAGGCTGAAGTTCAGAAGCTGGGGTGCGTAGAAGAGATTGAGCAACCCGTTGACGTCAGCGGGCTCCCCGTACGGATTCCGGCCGACGTGCTGCCCGAGCGCGGCGACCGGGATCTCGGCGAGCTTCGCGACCAGCGTTGCGAACGCGGTGCCGAGGGCAAGTGCGGCCGCGATCTCCAGCATCCGCTCGCGCGTGATCGACACGAAGAACTCACGCATCGGCGGCAACGTGTGTCAGCTCCGAGGTGCAGTACCGGCAGATGGTGGCCGCCTGCGGAACCTGCGACATGCACTCCGGGCAGATGCGTGCCGTCCGTCGAGAAGCGAGCCACGCCCCGTAGAGAGCGCCGGCAACGAGGACGAGTGCGATGCCGTAGTAGAGGACCTCGGAGTACGAGATCGTGGTTCCGAAGACGGTGAAGCTCAGCGCCTGGCCGTTGTCGTCGACCGTGTTCTGAACGAGCGCCGAGACCACTTGCTGGGCGATTGCGACCGCGACGTTGAACGTCGCGAACGCCAGCGCGAACACGATGGCGAGGATCGCGATGCCACCCTCGGACAGCAGGCGGCGCACGCGCTCCATCGGTCCGAGCCTACGAGCGGCGTCAGACGAAGTCGGCGAAGGCACGCTCGAAGCGAGAGCGAGGCTGCGCGCCGTGCACCGTCGCCTTCGGCTCACCCTCGGCGAAGAGGATCACGGTCGGGAGCGAGAGGACCCCGTAGCGCGCGGAGAGCCCGGCCTCCTCGTCGACGTTCACCCGCACGAGCCGGACGCGTTCACCCCACTCGTCGGCGAGTCCGACGAGGTGCGGCTCGATCGCGTCGCACGGTCTGCACCACGGTGCCCAGAAGTCGACGATCACGGGCACCGGTGACCCGAGGACGTCCTGCTCGAACCGCGCCGCGCCCACCAGGTCCACGACTAGAGCTTGCCGGTGAGCGCGCGGAGCCGAAGCAGCGGGACCTTCAGCATTGCCTCGGTGACGATGGAGCCGGTCATCTTGGACGCTCCGGCGCGGCGCTCGACGAAGGTGATCGGTACCTCGCGCACTCGCAGGCCGGCACGTGCGATCCGGTACGTCGTCTCGATCTGGAAGGCGGACCCGTGGGCCGAGAGCGCATCGAGGTCGATGGCTTCGAGAGCGGCTCGACGGAAGCACTTGAAGCCTCCGGTGAGGTCGCGGATACGCAAGCCCAGGATGACCTGTGCGTAGAGGGAGCCTCCACGGGAGATGACGCGCCGGACGAGCCCCCAGTTCGCCGTTCCGCCACCGGGGGCGTATCGCGACCCCAGGACGAGATCCGCGTCCGCGGCGGCCTCGATCAGCCGGGGGACGTCCGCGGGATCGTGCGAGAAGTCGCAGTCCATCTCGAGGACGAGCTCGGCGCCCTCGTCGAGCGCCCGGCGGAAGCCCGCGATGTACGCGGGCCCGATCCCCTCCTTCGCCTCACGATGCAGGACAGAGACCCAGGAGTGCTCCGTCGCGAGCCGATCGGCGATCTCGCCGGTGCCGTCGGGCGAGCCGTCGTCGATGACGAGGACGCGATCGGTGGCGGTGTCGAGCACGCCTCCGAGCGCCTCGATCATGGCCTCCAGGTTCTCGCGCTCGTTGTACGTCGGGAGGCAGAGGACGGCTCGAGGCATGACCGTATCATCGCGGGATGCCTCAGACGTTGCCCCGCAACGGCGAGCTCGCGGACCAGCTCGACCTCCTCGCGGACCTCTCGGAGATCCTCGACGAGGAGTCGTTCAAGGTCATCGCGTACCGGCGGGCGGCGGGGCGCATCCGGGAGTCGGCCGTCCCGATCGCCGAGCTCGCGCTCGCCGGGCGGGCGAAGGAGCTTCCGGGGATCGGGAAGACGATCGAGAGCAAGGTCGTCGAGGTCGTCGAGGACGGCGAGATGCACGCGCTCACGAAGCGCCGCGGTCTCGTGCCCCCCGGTGTCGTGGACTTTCTCCGGCTCCCGGGGGTCGGTCCGAAGACGGCGGCGCGCATCTGGACGCAGCTCGGGATCACGTCGCTCGACGGGCTGAAGGGCGCTGCCGAGGAGGGGCGGCTCCGGGACCTGTCGGGGATGGGCGCGAGGAGCGAGGAGAAGATCCTGAAGGCGCTCGAAGCGGGTGTCGGAGGAGAGCCCGAAGGACGGCGCCTCCTCGGGCACGGGCTCCCGGCGGTCAGGCGCGTCGTCGATGCGCTCACCGCGCACCCTGCCGCGACGGCGGTCTCCGAAGCCGGAAGCGTGCGTCGGCGGCGCGAGACGGTTCGAGACCTCGACCTCATCGCGACGTCCAGCGATCCACAGGCGCTCATCGCGGCGTTCTGCGAGGGCGAGTGGGTGTCGGAGGTCGCAGCACGCGGCGACACGAAGGCGACCGTGGTGGGTCACGACGGCCTCCGCTTCGACCTCCGTGTCGTGCCGGACGAGTGCTACGGCAACGTGCTGCAGCACTTCACGGGGTCGAAGGACCACAACATCGCCCTGCGGGAGGAGGCACAGCGCCGAGGGCTCTCCATCTCGGAGTACGGCGTCACCGACGTCGAGAGCGGGGAGGTCGTCACGCACGCGACCGAGGAGGACCTGTACGAGTTCCTCGGATACCGGCCGATTCCGCCCGAGCTGCGCGAGGGGACGGCCGAGATTACAGCGGCGCGGGCGGGGACGCTGCCGACGCTCGTCGAGCCCGACGATCTTCGAGGCGAGCTGCACTGTCACTCGACCTGGTCGTCGGACGGGAAGAACTCCCTCGAGGAGATGGCGCTCACCGCGAAGTCGCGCGGGTACCGGTTCCTCTGCATCACCGACCACTCGCACTACCTCCGCGACGCGCGGCTCGAGGCGCAGTGGCGGGAGATCGCCCAGCTGAACGAGCGGCTGCCGAAGTCGTTCCGCGTCTACCGGGGCATCGAGGTGAACATCCGCGCTGACGGGTCGCTCGACGTCGACGACGAGGTGCTCGCCGAGCTCGACTGGGTGGTCGCCTCGGTGCACACCTCGTTCGACCGCAGTCCGACCGAGCGGATCATGGGGGCGATGGACAACCCCCACGTGGACTGCATCGGCCACCTGACGGGACGGCGGCTGCTGAAGCGGGACGGAGCGCCGGTCGACGTCGAGCGCGTCGTCGCGCACGCCGTCCAGACGCGCACCGCGGTCGAGATCAACTCACAGCCCGACCGGCTCGACATGCGTGACACGCACGCACGACTCGCTGGCGAGGCCGGCGTGCTCATCCCCATCAACACCGACGCCCACTCGGTCGGGGCGCTCGGGTACGCGGAGCTCGGGGTCGCCCAGGCGCGCCGAGCATGGCTGACGAAGGAGCAGATCCTCAACACCCGCTCGTGGCGCGACGTCAAGAAGCTCGCGAAGTGACCGACTTCAGAGAGGACGGGACGCTCGCGCTCGAGTGGGTCGCGTCGTACCTCGAGCGAGTGCGCGAGCTGCCCGTGCTCTCGCAGGTCGAGCCGGGCGCCATCCGTGCCGCGTTGCCTGCGTCGCCTCCCGATCAGCCCGAGCCGTTCTCGGCGGTCCTCGCCGATCTCGACCGCGTGCTGCTCCCGGGCCTGAGCCACTCGCAGCACCCACGCTGGTTCGCGTACTTCGCCATAACCGGCTCGGAGCCGGGCATCCTCGCCGAGCTCCTGATCGCCGGGCTCAATCAGCTCGGGATCCTCTGGCGGACGTCACCCGTGCTGCAGGAGCTCGAGGAAGTCAGCTGCGACTGGCTGCGTCAGCTCGTAGGCCTCCCGCCGGGGTTCGCCGGCCACATCGAGGACACGGCGTCGACAGGCGTGCTCGCGACCGTCATCGCCGCGCGGAAGCTCCGTCCCGATCGAAACCTCCTGGTCGTCTCCGAGCATGCCCACTCGGTGGGGGAGAAGGCGGCACGCCTGCTCGACCTCGACCTGCGTAAGGTGCCGACGGACGACGTGTTCCGCATGCGCCCCGAGCTCGTCGACGCTGAAAAGGCCTGTGCCGTGATCGCGACGATCGGGACGACGGGGATGACCTCGATCGACCCGGTCCCCGAGATCGCGTCGCTCTGTGCCGCCGCCGGGACGTGGCTGCACGTGGACGCTGCCTATGCGGGCCCGGCCGCGATGCTGCCCGAGTTGCGGAAGCACTTCGCCGGGTGGGAGCTCGCCGACTCGATCGGCCTGAACCCGCACAAGTGGCTGGGAGTGCCGATCGACTGCTCGGTGCTCTGGACGCGGCGCAGTGAGGACTTCCGCGACGCCTTCAGCCTCGTCCCGGAGTACCTGCGCTCGCCGGACGACGTTCTCAGCCTCAGCGAGGTCTCGATCCCGCTCGGACGCCGGTTCCGCGCGCTCAAGCTCTGGGCGGTGCTGCGCTGCTACGGCGTCGAGGGCCTGCAGTCGCGCCTGCGCGAGCATCTCCGCCTCGCCGAGCTCTTCGAGAGCTGGGTTCGAGCCGAACCGGGATGGGAGGTGACCGCGCCGCGGCACTTCTCGCTCGTGTGCTTCCGGCGCGAGGGCTCCGACGAGGACAACGAGCGCATCCTCGAGCGGGTGAACGACTCCGGCGAGGTCTTTCTCTCGCACACCCGCTTCGCCGGGAGGTACCAGCTGCGGCTCGCGATCGGCAACTTCCGCACGACCGAGGACGACGTACAGCTCGCGTGGGAGGTTCTCAGGCGCGAGGCAGCGGCGCTCTGAGGTACAGCCGCAGCGCGCGGAACACCCGTCCTCCGTCCGGCGTCGCGGCGAAGCGGCCTCGCGCATACAGCCCGTCCCTCGTCCGGAGCCGCAGCCGTGCTCGCTCGACGTCGGTCTTCGTGGCCCCGGATGCCTCGAGGTCGACGCCGGAGGTCGTGACCTTCGACACCCCGTTGACGGCCTGCGCCCGATACGAGAAGCACGGCGCACGCACGCAGACGATCCTGGTGTCGAAGACGCGGTAGTAGCCGCCGGTCACCTCGGCGTTTCCCGCCTCCGGATAGACGGCCGAGACGACCAGCTGGTCGAACTCCGGGCGCGTTGCTCTCCAGTCGTCGATCGCGCCGCGCACGAGCGCGCCTTCCGTGATGTCGCCGAGCGGCCGCCGCTGCCTGTCCACCGCCCGTCCGACGTAGCAGCGCGGACGCCGCCGGCCGTCCGAGCAGCGAGTGCGGACGCCGTTCGCGATCGTGAGCCAGTACCCGCCGCACATCGGGCTCGGGCACAGGCGAGGATCGTGGCGGACGATGTACATCGCCGTCCCAGTGGGCGGCTGGCGGGCCGACGAGGTCGCAACGGCGACAGCTGAGACGACGATCACGGAAACGACCATCGCGACTCGACTGACCATGCTCGTACGATACGCGCGTGCGCCTCGTCGCCATCGGGCTCGCGGCGGGGGTCTTCTCCGCGTTCTTCGGAGTCGGCGGAGGCATTATCGCCGTTCCGCTCCTGATCCTCCTCGTCGGCCTCACCGAGCGCGAGGCGTCCGCGACGTCGCTCGGCGCGATCGTGATCACGGCGGCGGCCGGGGTCGTCGTCTTCTCGCTTCGCGGCGAGGTGGACGTCGGCTACGCGGCCCTCGTCGGGCTCCCGGCGACCGTCGGGGCGCTTGCCGGCACCGCGTGGCAGCAGCGCGTCAGGGAGAGCATCCTCGCGTACGGCTTCGCCGTCCTTCTGGTCGCGATCGGCATCTCGCTGCTCGTCTCATGAACGCCTCGACCGTCGCCTACGCGATCACCCTCGGTCTCGCGGCCGGCGTGCTCGCCGGCATGTTCGGCGTGGGCGGAGGGATCCTCTTCGTGCCGACGCTCCTTGCGCTGGGACTCGGGCAACTGGAGGCGCAGGGGACATCCCTGCTCGCGATCTTGCCAACGGTGCTCGCGGGCACCTGGAATCAGCGGCGCTACGGCAACCTTCGCGCCCGAACAGCCGTCATCGTCGGCGTGTCCTCCATCGTGGGCGTCGAGGTGGGCGCCCGCATCGTCACGGAGGTGCCGGAGTCGACGCTGCGGAACCTGTTCGCGCTCCTGCTCTTCGGCGTGGCCGCGCAGCTCGTCTGGAGGACGCGTCGGAGACGACCGCGCTACCCTGATTCGCCGTGATCCGCTTCGCCGTCGCAGTGACTGCTGCGGTCGTCACCGTTACCGCGATCGCTTCGGCAGCACCTCCGCCGCGCAGCGCGACGACCGGGGCGAGCGCGTTCCTCCTCAGGATCACGATCCCGGGACAGGACACGGTCGCGCTCGGCGATCTCGAGTGGCCGAACTCCACGACCGCGGACGTCCAGTCGTTCCAGTACCCCGCTGACGGCTCTGTCGCGAGCGTTGGCCGTTCGCGCGCGGCGGTGTTCGCCTCTCCAGGATCTGCCGCAGCGACCCAGTCGTTCGCCGAGGCGATCGTCGTCTCGCTCTTCAACGGCGAGATCGTCGCGGGGAAGGTGACGGCGTCCGTCTCGGCGGGTGCGAGCGAGCGCTCGGTCGGGTCGGAGAGTGGGGCGTCCGAGGTGCAAGGGCTGCGCGCGCTCGGACGCGACATCCCGAGCACGCCCGGGGCGACCGCGTCGCTCGAGGACTGGGGCTCGCTCACCGTCCTCTCGGGATCGAGCGGCGCGAGGAAGAAGGGGCCCCCGGCCGCCCAGGCGTCGATGGTCGCGTTGCGTGTCCATCTGAGCGCGGACCACGGTGGCCTCCCTGCCGGGAGCGAGATCGTCATCGGCAGCGCACAGGCGACCTCGGTCGCGGATCTCGACGCTCCGCCGAAGCCCGTGATCCCGGGGCGGAACGACCGTCCCACGCGCGGGCGGCCGGATCAGCTTCCGCCTGCACCCGAGCCGGATGTGGGAGGCGAGGTACCCGGGGGCCCGGTGAAGGTCGCGCCCGAGGTCTCCGCCCGGCTCTCGTCCGGCGGCTTCGTGTTTCCCGTGTACGGCACGGCGTCGTTCGGGGACAGCTTCGGGGCGCCGCGTCCGGACGTTCCCGGCGGCTGGCACCACGGAGAGGACATCTTTGCCGCGGCGGGAACGCCGCTCCTCGCCGTCGCTGACGGAACGCTGCACACGATCGGCTTCAACAAGATCGGCGGATACCGCCTGTGGCTCCGCGACACCGAGGGCGACGAGTTCTACTACGCGCACCTCTCCGCGTACTCGCCGCTCGCGGTCGAGGGGCGAAGCGTGCAGGCGGGGGACGTGATCGGCTTCGTCGGGGCGACGGGCGATGCGGACGGCGGCGCGCCACACCTCCACTTCGAGATCCACCCCGCGTCGATGGCGGGACTGGGCTACGACGGCGTCGTCGCGCCGTACTCGATCCTGCTCGCCTGGCGGCGAGTGCAGGACATCTCGTTCTCCGCCGGCCGGATCTACGTGCCGACCGGACCGGGCGGCGTGACGCTGCCGCCGCCCGGTGCGGTGTTGCTCGAGGCCGACGACATCGCGTCCACGAGCGGTCTCGTGCCTGGCGCGCTCGAGAAAGCGCTGAGCAAGTGAGGCGCCGTTGGTTCGCAGCGATGCGGCTGCGAAGCAGCCGCCTTTAGGGATCTACGCGCGACCGGAGATTCCGCGCTAGCGGATCTCCGGCCTTGCGCAAACCTTTACGGTTCCGAGCCGTTGCCGCCCGCCGACGCAGCGTCGGCCTCGGCGGCGAGCTCTGCCTCGAGCTCCTCGAGCCCAGCCCCGTCACCACCGGCGATCTGCTCCATGATCCAGTCGCGCGTCGCCTGTCCGGTCCACGGGTTGTAGAGCACGCCCAGCGTCACCCCGGTGAGCAGGATGATGCGGTTGCGGGTCCTGTGACTCTTCTTCTTGGCGTTGCCCTTGAGCTTGTCCGACGCCTCCGAGAGGTCGCCGACGAGGTGCTGGAGCTGCTTCTGGAAGTCCTTCTCCGAGACCTTCTCCGCTTTGCCCTTGATGCCCTGACCCTTGGCCATCTGGCCGTAGATCGAGCGGGCGGCGACGAACGCGGCGAGGAGGTCCTCGCGCAGCTCGGGATCGGTCATCGCGCGCTGGACGTACGGCTTGAGCGTCTCGGTCGACAACGCGCCACTGGTCTTGGTCTTCGCCATGCCTGGTACCACCTTTCCTTCGACTCGGCTCCGAAGTATGTCGGCTACGATCGCCCGCGTGCGGGCACTGCTGTCTCTCGCCCTCCACCCCAAGCGCCTCCTGAAGCTGATCGCCGGAGTCTTGGCCTTCGCGCTGTACGTCTGGTTCGCGGCCGTGCGGGCCGTCCCCGGGGTCAACGAGCGGAAAGCCGCAGCGCGGAAGGCCTGGCGCGAGCGCCCGCGGAAGCGGCCCTCGTGACGACGAGCGTTTCGTAGCATCTCGCCGTGCAGCCGAAGGGCCTCATCTGCGCCGGTGGCGAGGCGACCCGTCTCGGTGAGCTGACGCGGGTCGCGAACAAGCATCTGCTGCCGGTCGGCAGCTGGCCGATGATCTACTACCCGCTCCAGCTCCTGCAGCTCGCCGGCATCGTCGAGGTGCTTCTCGTCACGGGCAAGGGCCACGCGGGGCAGATGATCGACCTGCTCGGTGACGGGCGGCTCGCGCCGCGAGGCGGGGGCGACCCGATTCTCGAGCTCGATCTGACCTACAAGGTGCAGACGGAGCCGGGCGGGATCGCGCAGGTCGTCGGCATGGCGGAGGACTTCGCGGGGGGCGCGCCGCTCGTGGTCGTGCTCGGGGACAACATCTTCGAGCACGCCCAGACGGGGAGCCTGCACGACTGGGGCGGAGATCCCTCGCGCGCGCGGATCTTCGTGAAGGAGGTGAGCGACCCCGAGAACTTCGGCGTCGTCGTGTACGGCGCGGACGGCGCGGTGTCCGACATCGTCGAGAAGGCGGGCGTCGTCGACACACGCTACTCGAGCCCGCCGTCCTCCCATGCAGTGGTCGGGCTCTACTGCTACCCGCCCGACGTGTTCGACGTCATCGACACCCTCCGGCCGTCGGGCCGCGGCGAGCTCGAGATCACTGACGTCAACCGCCATTACGCGCTCGCCGGCCGTCTCGACGCCTCGGAGGTCGAGGGCTGGTGGGAGGACGCCGGGAAGCACTGGCAGCATCTCGCCGACATCGGGCACCGCATCGAGCAGACAGGGGCGAACAAGCAGGACGCCGCGTGATCGAGGGCATCCTCCGGGTTCCGCTCCGCCGGTTCGAGGACGAGCGCGGGTGGTTCTGCGAGCTGCGACGCGACAGCGCGCTGCCGAAGCCGATGCGGCAGACGAACGTCTCGTTCTCACGCGCGGGCGTCATTCGGGGGCTCCACTACCACTCCCGCGGCCAGGACGATCTCTTCGCGTGCCTTCGCGGCACCGCGCGGGTCGTCGTGCTCGACCGCACGACCGGGGAGACGTTCACAGAGGACATCGGCGAGGACAATCCGGTGGCCGTCTACATCCCGGGGTACCACGCGCACGGCTTCGAGGCCTTGACGGACATCCTCTTCTGCTACCACGTGACGGCCGAGTACGACGCCGCCGACCCCGACGAGTACACCGTTCCCTGGAACGACCCGCGCGTTGCTGCGCTATGGAGCTCGAGC
>DASTWH010000261.1:0-2726 GCA_035758735.1 Gaiellaceae bacterium | reverse complement strand
CCTGTACCGCACCGAACGCCTTGGAGACGCCTCGCAGCGTGAGGACGGGGCTCACGGGGGAGACCTGCTGGTCTCCCCCGTGAGCGGGCCCGGAAGTCGACATCGGTGCTGTGGTTCGGCTTCCGACTTCTTCCTACGGGTACATCTTCTTCAGCAGGCTCAGCGGGATCAGCGACGTCGCCGAGGCCTCCATCGGGTAGCCCTTCACGCAGGAGTCGCGCACCCGCTGGTTCTGGAGCTCGATCGGGAACACGATCTGCGGCGGGATCTTCGCGCCCTTGAGCTTCATCATCGCGGCCGTGAAGGCAACTCTGATCTGCGTGTTGCCCGATGTGTAGTAGTACATCTGCAGGTTGGGGTTCTTGAGCTGGTTGAAGAGACAGCCCATGCCCACGTCGTCCGTGCGGAGCGTCAGCACGGTGTTGAACGGCTTGCCAGCCGCCTTGTAGGCCTGGTACCCGCCCTGGCCCATGCCGAGCCCGTACTCGTAGCTCCACCCCTTGATGTCGGGGTTCTTGGCCAGGATCCCGGCGACGACCTGCTGCACCTTCGACGGGTTCCAGTCCGTCGGCTCCTTCGCGACGACGTCGATGCTGTTCCTGAGGGCGGGTCCTTCGCACTTCTGCCAGCCCTCGGACAGCGGGTTCCCTGCGAAGCCGCCGAGGAACGCGATCTTGCCGCTCTTCACCTGGTTGTTCATGACGTATGCGTAGGTCTTGCCGAGTGCGCACGTGTCCTCACCGACCACCGTCAGGTAGTTCTTGCCCGGGTCGGAGACGTAGCCCCACGCATAGGTCGCGACCGGGATGCCCTTGTCGGTCGCTTCTTTCATGACGGGGATCATCGCGTCCCCGAAGTCCGGGTAGGTGACGATCAGGTCGACGCCCTGCGCGATCGCCGCCTTCCAGTCGGCGAACGCCTTGTTGAAGTCGACGTGGGCGCTCGAGTAGATGATCCGGCCGACGTCCTTGTACGTCAGAGCCTGGAGGATGAACTCCATCTTCGACATCTGGCGGTAGACGTTCTCGCCGAACTGCTCGATGTACGCGACGGTGAGCTTGCCGCCCGTCCCGGTGGTGCAGCCGTTGTTCTTCCAGCACCGGAGCGCGAGCGCCTGGTTGACCTTCCTCTCGGAGCGACCGAGGCCTGCCAACGCGATGTTGCGGGACATCCTGTCCTTCGGCAGCAGCTTCGCCTTGAAGAGTGTTTGCTTGAGCGTCGACGTCTTCGCGGCGTACACCTCGCCGAATCCCTTGCCCGTGCTGATGACACCGGGAGTCGCCTGCTTCGAGCCGGTGCTACCGCTACCCGCCGAGACGATCCCGAGCGCGAGCGCGGCTCCGAGAACGAGAAGTGTCGGCACGCCGACGTTCCATCGGCGTTTCCGCGACACCCCGGACTCGTTTCTGCCCTCCATCGTGCCTCCTTTCATGAGCCTGCCTCAGCTCGTGTTTTCCGTCAGTTCCGTGCGTGTGCCTGCTGATGCCTCGACTCTTCGGAGGAGCCGGCCGAGGAGCGCCGCTATCCGGTCGCCCGAGGCAAGCATCCCGACGATGATCGCGGCGCCGAACACGATCTTCTGCCATGCCGCCGCGAGTCCGAAGATGAGCAGCATCTCGGTCAGGAAGGTCAGCGCGATCGCCGCCATCCAGGTCGAGGTCGCGCTCGCGAGGCCACCCGAGAGCGCCGCGCCCGCGAGGACGACGGCAGCGATCGGCGCGAGGAGGTACGCCGCGCCGAACGCTGGGTCGATGGTCGTGCGGACACCTGCGAGCAGCACCGCGGCCACGGCGTAGAGAACTCCGGCTGCCGTGTACGCGAAGACGACGTGCGATCGGACGTGCAGGCCCGCCATCCACGCCGCTCTCGGGTTCGCACCCACCGCCTGGAAGCGTCGTCCGGGAGCCGTGTAGCGGAGCACGAGCGCGACCGCGATCGTGACCGCCGCCCCCGTCCAGAAGACAGCGCTGATGCCGAGAGGCTTGTCCGAAGCCCACGACGAGAGCGAGCCCGGCACCTGCAACGAGACCGTGTGCTCGCGTGCGTACTTCGTGCTGTACGCGAGCACGATCTGCCCGACGGCCAGGGTGACGATCAGGGGGTTCAGCCTCACGATCCCGACGAGGATCCCGTTCGCGAGGCCGACCAGCGCTCCGAGCGCGAGGGCGACCAGGATCCCGACGGTCAGCCCGTGGTCGGAGCCGACGCTGACGCCGACGAGCACGTTCCCGCAGAGCGAGATCACGCCGGCGGCCGAGAGGTCGATGCCCGCCTGCATGACGACGAGCATCTGCCCGACCGCGGCGATCGCCAGGACCGTCCCGTAGGGGAGGATGTAGGACCACGACGTGTTCTCGAGGGTGCTGGGCGCGAAGAGGGCGGCGGTCACGATGAGTGCAGCCATCCCGATCCAGATGGGAAGGAAGCGCGCGGCGACGAGCCCGCTCGCGAGGACGTGCGCGGAGCGTCCCATCGTCGCGGCGTCGGCCGTCCGATCCCTGTCACCCGGGGAGCTCATGGACCGCCCGATCGAGAGCGGCAGAACGGTGAAGAGCCAGCCGCGACCAGGTAACCATTCTGCGCACCCCGGGCGCGAAGTGTCAACCGTGACCGAACGCAGCGCGCACGTCGTCCACGCGACTCAGACGCGTCGGATCGTGGATCGGAACACCGCAATCGGCTTCAACAGGCCCAAGTCTCGGGGTCGGGAGCGGTTGACTCCCGCG
>DASTWH010000232.1:0-14999 GCA_035758735.1 Gaiellaceae bacterium | reverse complement strand
AGCTCTTCGGCATCCCGATCGACACGCTCCTCGTCGTTCTCGCAACCGCGCTCGTCGGCGCGGCCGGCGTGCTCGCCGTCCTCGCCCTCCGTAACCGCATCCTGTTGAAGCTCGCACTTCGCTCTGCGACGAGACGGCCGGGGCGCAGCGCGCTCATCGTCGTCGGTCTCATGCTCGGCACCACCATCATCGCCGCAGCACTCACGACGGGCGAGACCATGAACCACACCGTGCGCGCGACCGCCGTTGACGCCCTCGGCGCGACGGACGAGACGATGGCGCCGCGCGGAGCCGTCGACGACATCCCCGGAGCGCTGGGCGCCGCGACGGGTATGGGCTGGGTGGACGAGTCGGCCGTCGATCGGGTCGAGGCCGCTTTGGAAGGCTCCGACCTTGCGGACGGCGTGACCGGGGCGATCGTCGACCAGGTCGCTGTCCGCGCTCCGTCGACGCGCCAGGGCGAGCCGAGCGTCGTCATCTTCGCCGCCGATCCCGATCGGATGGGCGGTTTCTCGGAGATCACCGGGTCGGCGGGTGACAGCGTCTCTCTCGGCGACCTGGAGAGCAACGAGGTCTACCTCAACCGCAAGGCAGCCTCCGAGCTGCGCATCAGGCCCGGCGCGCCGGTCATCGTGTTCGCGGCGGGCGTGCCACATGCCGCACGCGTCCGCGACGTCGTCGACTTTCAGGGCGCAGCGACAGCCGACGCCGCGCTCCTCGTCCCACTCGCGACGGGTCAGAAGCTCTTCGACCATCCCGGCCAGGTCCGAGCCGTGCTCGTCTCCAACCGGGGCGACGACTTCGGCGGGGCAGCGCTGTCGGACGAGGTCGCCGCCGCGCTCCAGCCGATCGCCCGTGACCTCGACCTCGAGGTCCAGACCGTGAAGCAGGACGCGCTCGACGACGCCGACGAGGCGGGCGCCACATTCGTCGCGTTCTTCACCACTTTCGGGACCTTCGCGATCGCCGCGGGCATCCTCCTGATCTTCCTCGTGTTCGTGATGCTCGCCGCGGAGCGGCGCGGGGAGCTCGGCATCGCGCGCGCGGTCGGCACACGGCGCGGGCATCTCGTGCAGATGTTCACCTTCGAAGGCGCCGCCTACGACGTCACGGCTGCCGCGGTCGGAGCACTGCTGGGAGCGATCGTCGCATTCGGGATGGTCTTCGTCCTTGCCTCCGCGTTCGGCGCCGCGGACGCCGACGAGGGCTTCCAGATCGAGTTCGCGGTCTCCTGGCGCAGCCTGGTCATCGCGTTCGCGATCGGGCTCCTGTTGACGCTCGTCGTCGTCGCGGTGTCGGCCTGGCGTGTGAGCCGGATGACGATCTCGACGGCCATCCGCAATCTGCCGGAACCGCATACCGTGAAACGGCGGCGCCGCCTCGTCCTGGCGCTCGTCGGCATCGGACTCGGGCTCGGCTTCATCCTCCTCGCGCTCACGTCGGGGACCTTCACTCCTCTGTCGCTCGGCGTCTCGCTCGTGCTCATGAGCCTCGTGCCGCTTCTCCGGCTCGCCGGCGTTCCGGAGCGCATCGCCTTCACCGGCTGCGGCCTCGCCGTCCTCGTGTTCCTGCTGCTCCCCTGGCGGGTGATCGAGTGGGTCTTCGGAGACCTGGCGATGAACTTCACGACCTGGATCGTGTCCGGGCTCCTCATCGTCATCGCGACCGTATGGGTCATCGTGTTCAACGCCGATCTCCTCCTCGGAGGTGTGATGCGGGCCCTCGGGAGGTTCAAGAGCCTCGCCCCGGTCCTGCGGATGTCGATCGCCTATCCGCTGAGCGCGCGCTTTCGGACGGGCACGACGCTCGCGATGTTCACCCTCGTCGTCTTCACGCTCGTGACCGGAATGGCCTCGAACGGGTCCTTCGTCCGGGCCATCAACGCAGACGAGTACGGAGGTGGGTTCCAGGTCCGCGCCGGCACCGTCGGCGCCGGAGCGATCGACGACATGGCTGCGGCGCTGAAGAGGACGCCCGGCATCGATCCCGCCGAGTTCACGGCGGTCGGAAGCCAGTCAGTGCTTGCAGTGGAGGCCAGGCAGGTCGGTGCCGGACGACCGGCGGAGACGTACCTCGTCCGCGGTCTCGACGACGCCTTCCTCGGGCACACGACGTTCGGCCTGGGGCAGCTCGGGGCCGGCTACGACACGGAGCAGGAGGTGTGGCACGCCCTGCGCACACGGCCCGGACTCGCCGTCGTGGACAGCACCATCGTCCCGCGGCGCGACAACTGGAACTTCGGTCCGATGCCCGACTTCACACTCAGCGGCTTCTACTTCGAGGAGGGCAAGCTCGATCCGATCCCGATCGATGTCCTCGACAAGCAGACGGGGAAGACCACCAGGCTCACCGTTATCGGCATCCTGAAGGACACGGCGCCGCTCGAGATGGTCGGGATCTCGACATCGCAGCGAACGCTCGAGGCCGCATTCCCGGGCCGCGTCCATCCAACCATCCACTACTTCGGCGTCGCGCGCGGGGTCGACCCGGGCGAAGCGGCCACGCAGCTCGAGTCGGCGTTCCTCGAGAACGGCCTCGACGCCGAGTCGATCGAGCAGGTCGTCGACGACGTCGTCGCCGCGAACATGACCTTCAATCGGCTGATCCAGGGGTTCCTCGGGCTCGGCCTCCTCGTCGGAGTCACCGCGCTCGGGGTCATCAGCGCTCGCGCCGTCGTCGAGCGGCGGCAGCAGGTCGGTGTCATGCGCGCGATCGGCTACCGGAGCCGAATGGTGCAAGCGGCGTTCCTGCTCGAGTCGTCCTTCGTCGCGCTGACCGCGATCGTGGTCGGAACGATCCTTGGACTGATCCTCGCCTGGAACATCATCGACGACCAGCGGCAACAGCCCAGCTGGGAGAGCCTCGAGCTGTACATCCCGTGGTGGAACCTGCTGCTCATCTTCGTGGTCGTGTACGCGATCGCGATCGTCGCGACGCTGCTGCCGGCCCGGCGCGCCTCACGCATCCGGCCAGCCGAGGCGCTGCGATACCAGTAGCTACTCCGGCTGGAGCAGCCCTTCCGCGATCGCGTAGCGGACGAGATCGGCGCGGCTCGAGAGGCTCAGCTTCTGCATGATGTGCGCCCGGTGCGTCTCGGCGGTGCGAACCGAGATGAAGAGCTGCTGTGCGATCTCCTGGTTCGTGTGCCCGAGCGCCAGGAGCCGCAGCACTTCACGCTCGCGTTCCGACAGCGGATCCTGCTCGGCGCGTCGTCTCTCCTCGGCATCGGCGGCAATGAGCTTGGCGCCGAGCGCAGGATGGACATAGCGCTCTCCTGCCGCAACCGCCCGGATCGCGGACACGACCTCCGTGTCCGCCGCCTCCTTGAGCACGTACCCGCTCGCCCCGGCCTCGAACGCTGCGCGGACGTAGCGCGGATCGTCCTGCATCGAGAGGACGAGCACGCGCGCCTCGGGAACCGCCTGCAGGACGGCGGGCATCCCTTCGATGCCGCCCTTCTCGGGCATGACGAGGTCCATGAGCACGACGTCGGGCTTGGCCTCGATGGCTTCGAACACGGCCCGGTCGGCATTCGGCGCCTCCCCCACCGTCTCGATGTCGGCCTCGGCGTCGAGCAAACGCCGCAAGCCCGAGCGAACGACGGCATGGTCGTCGACGATCAGCACGCGAATCACCGGATCGGAACCTCCGCTTTGAGCATGGTTCCCGCACCTTCGCTCGACTCGATCGTCAGTCGGCCTCCGAGCAGCGCGACGCGCTCGCCCATTCCGACGAGGCCGAGGCTTCCGTCCCGGACGCTCGCCGGATCGAATCCCTTCCCGTCGTCGTGGACTACGAGGGTGACGGTGTCGTCTCGGCGAGTCAGTCGCAGGGTCACCCGGGACGCGGCTGCATGCTTCAGCACGTTCGTGAACGCCTCCTGAGCGATGCGGTAGAGCGCGGTCTCGGTGTCCGCCGGAAGGCGGGCGTCCGAGAGCTCCGACTGGACGTCCACCGAGATCGCGCCCTGCTCGGCGACGATGTCGCGGAGGCGCTCGACCGCAGGTACCAGGCCGAAGTCGTCGAGCGCGGCAGGCCGCAGCTCGACCGCGAGCCGACGGACGTCCTGCAGCGTCGAGACGACGAGCTCGCGAAGCTCGGCCACCGCCGCTCGGTCGTCTTCCCCGGCGGCGCGATCTTCCAGCGACTTCAGCCCGAGCAGGATCGAGGTCAGGGCCTGACCCGTCTCGTCGTGGAGCTCTCGGGCGAGCCGCGCGCGCTCGAGCTCCTGTGCCTCGACCACGCGGCGAACGGCATCACGGCTGACCCGCTGGGAGAGTGCGACGGCGGTCGCTGCGCGGGCGGCGAGCGACTCCGTCAGCCTGACGTCCTCGTCGGTGAAGCTCGACGTCGCTCCGAGCCTGTCGTGCGCCACGACGACACCGATCGGACTACCCTCGACGAGAAGCGGCGCGTACAGGGCCGATCGAACACCCATCCTGCGCGCAACCTGCTGATCCATCTCGGGATCGTCGAGCACGGAGTCGACTCTCTCACTCCGGCCGCGCTGGAGGACCCGTCCGGTCTTCGAGCCTCCGAGCTCCAATTCGACGCCGGTCAGTCCGTACGCGTCCGAGCCCTCTCCGTCGGCGGCCGCGATCCGAAGTATCTGGCCGCCTGTCTCCGGGAGTGCGATGAGGACGATGCGCGCGTTGATCAGCCCGCGAAGCCTCCGCGCCACGAGGGCGAGAAGCGGTTCCAGCTCGAGCTCGCTCGCAAGCGCGTCGCCGATCTCACCGAGGGACTCGAGATGCCGGAGCCAACGGTTCGACGTGTCATAGAGCCGCGTGTTCTCGATCGCCACGGCGGCCTGGGCGGCAAGAAGTTGCGTCAGCTCCTCGTCCTCGTCGGTGAAGCTGCCGCCGCCGTCCTTCTCGGTCAGATACAGGTTTCCGTACGAGACTCCCCGAAGCAGGATGGGCACGCCCAGGAAGCTCCGCATGGGCGGATGGTGCGCCGGAAAGCCGACCGAGCGCGGATCGTCGCCCAGGTCGTCGAGTCGCAGGGGCTTCGCTTCGCGGATGAGGACCCCGAGGATCCCGCGTCCGCGAGGGAGATCGCCGATGGCGGCGTGCGTCTCGGCATCGATGCCCGTCGTGAGGAAGCGCTCCAGACCCGTGCCTGTCTGGTCGATGACGCCCAACGCGGCGTAGCGGGCTCCGGTCAGCTGTGCAGCGGTCTCGACGAGTTGCTGGAGCAGCCCGTCGAGCGAGAGCTCGGAGCTGAGGGCGATTCCTGCATCGACCAGCACACGGAGACGATCTGGCGCGGCTTGTTGAGACATGTCCTTCCTCGTCGGGATCACGATGTTTTCGGGACAGTAGTTCTCCGCAATCGAACGCGTGGTCGCTGCCGATGCCGCCCGGTTCCTCCGGCCCGATTCTCCGGTGGTGTCCGAGACCGCCCAGACAACCGTGGGAGCACCGCCCGTCAAGCCGACAGTTGCGGACGCAATGCACTGGGGGCTCGTCCACTGCACCCCTGACGCGACCCTTCGTGAGGTCGCGACTCTGATGGCGGAGGCCGTCGTCCACTGCGTCGTCGTGCTCGAGCCGCCGGGCGAGGGCGTAGGTCTGTGGGGCGTCGTCTCGGATCTCGACCTCGTCGCGGCGGCCACCGTTCGCTCGCTCGACGATCAGCGGGCCGGCGGGACTGCAATGACGCCTGCGGTCACGACGGTCCCGCACGAGCCCCTCGAGGCCGCGGCGGAGCGGATGACGGCACACAACGTTTCGCACCTCGTCGTCGTGGACGACATTCGCCGCCGACCCGTGGGCGTTCTCTCGACCCTCGATCTCGTGCGGACGCTCGCGGCCGCCGAACCGCAAGGGAGGAGCCATGACAGCGCCTAGCGTGCTCGTCGCGTACGCCTCGAAGCACGGCACCACCCGAGAGGTGGCGGAATTCGTCGCCCAGACGCTCGAGATGAGCGGCCTCGCCGTCGAGGTCGAGGAAGCGGCTCGCGTCGGTTCGATCGCCCACTACGACGCCGTCGTGGTCGGCGGCGGCCTGTACATGGGCCGGTGGCACAAGGACGCGCGCCGACTGCTCGAGCGGCATCGACGAGCGCTCGCCGGCGTACGGTTGGCCGTCTTCGGCATGGGGCCGGACGAGCTGGAGGAGTCCAAGGTCGTCGAGTCTCGAAGGCAACTCGATCGCGCGCTCGCCGCGACCCCCGAGCTGACTCCCGTCGCCGTCACGGTCTTCGGCGGCGCCCTGAAGCCGGAAACGTGGCGCTTCCCGTTCAGCCGGCTTCCAGCGTTCGATGCCCGCGACTGGGACGAGATCGAAGAGTGGGCGGAAGAAGTCGCCGCGAGCATCTCGCCGGTGGTCGTCTAGGGGGGAGCCGCGTTTCTGCCTTGTACGAATGCTGTAATTCCCTCGAAAGAGGCGTTTTCGCGTTTGCAGGACTGGAGAACCTCTCCCTACCAACGAGTGAGGGGAAAGGGAGAGGAACATGCGTACTGCGACGAAGGGCAGAAGAGGACGCCTCGTACGACTTCTCGTGCCGCTGGGACTGACCGCGATGACGGTCGTCGCGGCGGCGGTCGGAGCACCAGCGGCGGCTCCGGTCAACGTGGACCCGCCGACCATCACCGGCACGGCACGTGTCGGTGAGGCGCTGACGGCACACCGCGGCACCTGGGACAACGCACCGACGTCGTTCCGGTATCGGTGGCTGCGGTGCAACGCGCTCGGCAACTCGTGCGTGCTCCTCGCGGCGGACGGCGAGACGTACCGCGTCGGCCAGGCCGACGTCGGCCGCACCATGCGCGTCCGCGTCACGGCGTCGAACGCCGACGGCTCGCGCGCCGTGCGTTCGGAGCAGACGGACGTCGTCGTCTCGAACGCGCCGCCTCTGACGAACACCTCGCGCCCGACCATCACGGGCGAGGCACGCGTCGGACAGGAGCTCACGGCCAACGAGGGCACGTGGACCGGCTCGCCGACGTCGTTCGCGTTCCAGTGGCAACGCTGCAACATCGACGCCGTCACATGTCTGGACACCACGGGCGCGACCGGCCGCACGTATGGCGTCCGCCTCGCGGACCTCGGGTTCCGCCTCCGCGTGCAGGTCACCGCACGCAACGGCGACCGCACGGGTACCGCGAACTCGACTCCGACGGCAGTCGTCGCGCCGACGACACCGGTCACGAATGCCCGCCCCACGCTGCGCCTCCTGGGCGTGACGTTCCTCGGGGCTCGCGTCTACACGCGGTTCCGCGTGTGCGACGACACGCCCCGCAACCTCACGATCCTCGTTCGCGAGACACGGCCGGGTGTCGCGCCGGTGCTCCGGCGCTTCGCGACGCGCGTTCCTCCGCGGCCGTGCGGCGCCTACACGCGCAGCTGGCTGACGCCGCCGCGCTTCCGCGGGCCTGGCCGGTACACGATCACGCTCCGCGCCCGTGACACCTCGGGTCGCCTGAGCGCACCGGCTTCGCGGACGTTCCGCAGGCACTAGCAGCGCCTCCACGAGCACGAACGAGATCGGGCCCGGTCAGTCACCAGGCCCCGATTGCTCCGAGGGCGCCGCTGAGTAGCCTTCCGCGGATGGTTGCGGCGATGTCCACCCTCTCGGGCCCGGTCGCGATGCTCGCCGAGGTCTCCCGCCTCGCCGCGGACAGCGTCGGGCCGTGGCTCAACGAGTACGAGGGGTACCGGGGGACGCTCGTGCTCACGGACGAGGAACGTCAGCTCGCGCGACTCGTGACCTTCTGGGACACGGCTTCCGACGAAGCGCGGGCGCGGGAGTCCCGCGGAGCGATGCGCGACCAGCTCGCCGCGACGGCCGGCATGGAGGTGGTCGACTTCGGCGTCTTCGAGGTGATCGGCCACCAGTTCCTCGCCGACCTCGAGCCCGAGCGACCGGGCTAGAGCGGTTTGCGATAGGTCGTCCAGGTGCGGACGACCTCGTACCCGAGGCTCTCGTAGAGCTGATAGGCGCCGTTCGGGTTCTCGGTGTGCACGCCGAGCGCGACCTCGGTCATTCCGCGCGACGCGAGTTCGCGGATCGACTCGACGATGAGCGCCTTCGCGACCCCCTTCCGCCGCCAGCGACGTGATGTCGAGATGGCCTCGGTCCAGCCTCGCTGCCGCCCGTACGCCTCGTTCTGCGCCGGATCGATGAACGACTTGACCTGGCCGGCGACGCCCTCGTCGTCCCACGCGATCTTCCAGAGCGCCGGATCGAGATACGGCCACGCGCGGAACCGCTCGTAGCCGGCCTCGGTCGGCTCGACGTAGCCCCAGTGGTCGCGGAACGCATCGTGGTCGGCCTCCCAGATCGTGCGGATGTCCTCCTCGCGCACGGGTCGGATCTCGAGCCCGTCCGGCAGACGGTGATCGGGAAGATCCTCGACCGAGGGCCTGACCATCTCGGCCATGAACGTGATCGCCTCGTATCCGGCGGAGCGCAGGAGCGCGGTCGCCGCTTCGTTCTGGTCGGCCGCCCAGGCCTCGAGCACCTTCTCCTCTGCGTCGTGCGCGGCCGCGATGTCACGAAGGCGCTTCTCGTTCCACGTGAGGAGCGTGCTCCCGATGCCGCGGCCGCCGACCTCGGGATCGACGAAGCAGACCTGGCGGTAGACGCGCGGGCCGTCGAGCTCGTCGTCCCACATGACTCGGCTGTACGCGACCGGGCGGTCGTCGACCTCGGCCACGAGCAGGTCGCGGGTCGGATCGCAGCGCTCGAGGTGGTCGTACGCCGAGGCGAGACCCTCGACGGTCTCGGTACGTTCGTCGCCCTCGCCACGCGCCGAGGCGTTGATGATGCCCGCGAGGGCGGGATAGTCGGCACGCCCGCGGAACGTCCGGAAGGCGATGCCGTCGAGCTCGGGAAGTGCGGTCACAGATCCTCCTACGTCGTCATGGCCCCTGATGGGGCACGCGCTTGCGAACGAGTGAGCTGCGAGCGGCTCTACGCGGAGGCGAGAGGCCAGCTCGCGATCGAGAGACGAATCCGCATCGATGACCTCCCTTCACATCGTGCCGGGATCCCCCGGCAGGGCGCGGCCACGATGCCAGCTCCCCGTCGGGGTGTCAACACCGAGTTCGCGCTAGACGACGATGCGCAGCGCGAGGTGCAGAGGACAACCTGCGCCGACGATCGAGCGCGTGAGCTGGAGGTCGGCCCCCGAGTCGACGAGCATCCACGAGTCCTCGTCACCGAATCCGAGGAGGCGGAACTGCTCGAAGCGCCAACTCACGACGCGCTGATCCTCGAGTGAGAACTCGAACGCAGCTGGTGGGTGCTCTGCCGCCGACACACTTGCTCTAACGACGAGGTACCCCTTCGAGTTGTTGACAGAACGTAAGGCCTGGTTGCGCCCGCGTTGCGCGGGCGGCGCGTTAGAGTCGCGCGACGGCGAACGAGGAGGCGAGATGGCCGACTACACGATCAAGCGGCTCGAAGAGGTCCACGACGTGCTCGGGGACTACCCGGGCGAGATGCGCATGATGACGCGCGACCTCGAAGCCGAGCAGGTCGCCTTCACGTATCGGCGCATGCCGCATCGGACAGGCGGCAAGGGATCGTACGGCCATCGCCACAAGGAGCAGGAGGAGGTCTACTTCGTCGCGTCCGGGAAGCTGCAGTTCAAGCTGAACGACGAGATCGTCGAGCTCGAGCGCGGCGCCGCGGTGCGCGTCCCGCCGGAGACGTGGCGCTCCGTCTGGAACGAGGAGCTCGAGGACGCGGAGCTCATCATCGTCTCGAAGGTCGTTCCCGGCGGCTCTGCCGACGACGCCGAGTACCAGGAGGACTTCTGGCCCGAATAGTGCGCGCGAAGACCCCTGAAGGCGGCCACTTCGCGGCCGCCGCAGCTTCCTTCCCTTGCCTCCTATTGCTCTAGCCAGCGGGCCAGCTCATGACTTCGGCGACCGGTCGTCGCCATTGCGCGTGGAGCGCGGGGCCGCGCGGGCCGGCTCCGTACGCGATGGGCGGGTTGTTCGGGAAGTGCACGTACCCCGTCTCGCCCCACATCCCGGCGAACCTCATCCACGACGGCGACGTGGCGGTCACGCGAACGAGCTTGGGACGGACGGTCTCTCCGCCCGCGGTTCGATCGACGAGCGCAAGCGCGCGGACGACGTCGCGCACCTCCCGCGGCCAGCACACCGGGTTGTGACGATGGAGGCCGCGCTTGAAGTAGTTCGCGTGCGACCCGAGGGCGACGAACACGAACGGATGCGTGCCGCGTTTCGGCGCCGGGGCCCAGTCACGGCGTGAGCCCTGGCAGTGGGCCGAGAGCGCGATCGTGAGCGGCGTGCCGGTCAGGTCGAGGATGACGGAGACCGACTCCCAGTCGCCCTCGTGCACTTGCCAGACCTGTCCCTGAGAGAAGGGCGCAACGTAGTCGTCGTACGGGTACCAGAGCCAGTACTGGAGAGCGATTCTCGTCTTCGTCCGGAACGCTGACCCGTACACGACGGGAGAGGCCGCATGTGCCGCCTCCGCCGCGACGTAGCACGGCGTGGCTGCGGGACCGTCGATCGCACGACAGGAGCGCTGGTCGAGTCGGAGGGCCGCGCCGCCCGGCGGTAACGGGCCGGGCACCGGCACCCACCCGCTCCCCATGAACTGCGTGAGGTCGGAATCCGCGAGGAAGCCTTCGACCGGGACCGGCCCGAAGTTCTCCTCGGGATGGAGCACGAGGATCGGGAGGTGGCGCGCGAGGAGCGCAGAGACCGGAGGCGGGGCAGCCACTCGACCTGCTCCTGCCGCCCCCGAGAGGGCGAGGGCACAGAGACTTGCGAGGATCGCGACGCCCGCGCGGCGAGACACGCTTTCGAGTATGGCTACGCGACGTTCGCGCTGACGAGCATCGAGTCGAGCTCGTCCGCCGGAACCGGGCGGGAGTAGAGGAACCCCTGCCCGTACGTGCACTTGAGGGCACGCAGGGCGTCGCGCTGCGTCTCGAGCTCGATCCCCTCCGCCACCGTCTCGAGGCCCATGGTCGAGCCGAGCCGGAGGATCGCCTCGACGAGGCGGTCCTGCTCCTGGCTCGAGCCGATCTCCTCGACGAACGCTCGCGCGATCTTGAGCGTGTCGACCGGGAAGCGCCGGAGGTAGTTGAGTGACGAGTAGCCGGTCCCGAAGTCGTCGATGGCGATGCGCACCCCGAGGTCGCGCAGCTCGTCGAGCCGGCTCACGACCACGGGGCTGTCGAGGAGCATGCTCTCGGTGATCTCCAGCGTGAGCGCGGACGCATCGAGCGTGAAGTCGTAGAGCGCGGTCTCGACCTCGCAAGGGAGATTGCGGCTCGTCAGCTGCTTCGCGGAGATGTTCACGCTCACACCGAGGCCCGAATGCCCCTGCCTGCGCCAGCTCGCGACCTGGCGGCACGCCTCGTGGAGGACATGGCGTCCCAGGGGCAGGATGAGGCCCGTCTCTTCAGCGAGCCCGATGAAGTCGCCCGGGAGGACGAGCCCGCGCTCGGGATGGTTCCAGCGGACGAGCGCCTCGACGCCGACGATCGCGCCGGACCTCAGCACGACGATCGGCTGGTAGTGGACGTCGAACTCGTCCGTGACGACCGCGCGCTGGAGGTCGGCTTTGAGGGCGAGGCGCTCGAGCACGTGCTCGTGCATGGCCGGCTCGTAGACCGCGTAGCGTCCCTTTCCCTCGCTCTTCGCGCGGTACATCGCGAGGTCGGCGCTGCGCATGATCTCGCTCGCGTTCTGGCCACCGGAGCCGAGCGCGATGCCGACACTGCCCTGGACCGTCACCTCGGAACCGGCAATCGTGAGCGGCTTCGCCATCGTGGCGAGGATGCGCCTCGCGACCGCGACGGCTCCCTCGGGGTCGTCGATGCTCTCGACGAGCACGGCGAACTCGTCGCCGCCGAGCCGCGCGCACGTGTCCTCCGGCCGAATCGCCGCGCGTAGGCGTTCCGCGACCGAGACGAGCAGCTCGTCTCCGGCCGCGTGGCCGAGGCTGTCGTTCACCGTCTTGAAGTCGTCGAGGTCGACGAACAGCACCGCGATGAGGTTCTTCCTGCGAACGCCGCGGTCGAGGGCGTGCGTGATGCGCTCGGAGAACAGCGTGCGGTTCGCGAGCCCGGTGAGCGCGTCGTGGAACGCCTGGTACGTGAGCTGATCCTCGAGTGCACGGCGTTCGGTGACGTCGCGGGCGGTGACGACGACGCCGCCGACGTTCGCGACGCGCTCGAGGTTGTTGAAGACGCTCTCGAGCTGGATGACCGTGCCGTTCTTCCGCCGGAGCCGAAGATCCCGGGGCATCGGCGTCGCTGCGATCCGGCGCACCTCAGCGAAGAATCCCGCGAGGCGCTCCGCTTCGTCACCCTGCAGGAGCTCGGTCAGCGGCGTGCCGACGAGCTCGTCCTCGCCGTACCCGAGGACCGGCCCGACCGAAGGCGTGTGGTAGCGGATCGTGAGGTCGGCGTTCAGCAGAAGGATCACGTCGCTCGAGTTCAGGACGAGAGCACGGAACCGCTCCGCACTCTGGCGCTCGTGCACCTCTTCGGCGTAGCTCGCGCTCTCCAGCGCAAGGGCGACCTGTGCGGCGAGCGTCTCGACCCCTTCCCGCGCCCGCTTCGAGAGGTTGTCGCGGGTGCGGAACACGAGGGCGCCCTCCCGTCCCAGCACCGTGATCGGCGCGTCGCTGCGAACCGTCGCCGCTTCGCTCGGCCGACCGGCGGCCGCGACGACCTCGCCGTCGACGACGAGCTCCGTGCCGCCCTCGTCGTCGCCGACGATCTCGTACGCCGCATCGACGGCGACGCGGAAGATGTCGTCTCGCGTCCAGGCGGTCACGAGCGCAGCCGCCGCGGCGCCGAGAACGCGCTCTCGCCGCTCCGACCGCTCGTGGCGGGCGACGAGGCCCGCGAGCCGAACGAGTACGAGTGCCGAGAGTGCCGCCCCGGCACCGACGACGACGAGGAGCTCGCTCGAGCCCACGTGCACGGCCGCAAGGGCGAGCATCGCCGGAGGCGTGAGTGTCGCGGCCGAGAGAATCGCGAGCCGCTTCCCGGAGAGCCGCTGCTCGGGATCGGGGTTCGGCTCCGTCAGCTCGACCATCGACGGGTGCAGGGCCGCCGTCCCCCACAGGATCGCCGCGACGACGAAGAAGAGGTCGACGGTGTCGCCGACCTGGTACCAGCCGTGGAGCGACCCGAATCCGTAGAGCGCGTCCCCGGCGAGCTGGAAGACGAGCGCGACTGTCACCATCGCGAAGGCCGGCGAGCGGAGGCCCGGCCCGAGGACCATGCGCGCGGCGAGCGACACGAGGAGCACGTCCATCACCGGGAACGCAAGCGCCACCGCCGTCTCGAGCGTGCCCGTGTCGTCGGTGAGGCTGGGCTGGACGACGAACGTCCAGCCGACGATGGCGACCCCAACGGTGACGATGCCCGCGTCGATGAGGCTCGGCCAGTCCCGGCCCGGGCTCTGCCGACGGATCATCAGGAGCAGCGCGAACGCGAGCACGACGTAGGACCCGAGCGCGAAGTAGTCCGTCGCGGACGGGAACGGGACCTCCCCGATCTGCTCCAGCTCGATCGCGTACAGCGCGTCCGCGGTGACGGCGCAGAGGCCGCTGACCGCGACGAGGTACCACGGCGTCCGCGAGCGGGGACGGTTGAGCCAAACGCCGACCAACGTGGCGCCCACGGCGGCGACCGGGAAGAGCTGGTACCAGCGGTCGTAGTACGCGGTGTCACGGGGCAGCGACACGTACGCGAGTGCGCACGCGGCGGCAATGAAGAAGAACGCGCGGTCCGGACGCGCGATGCTCACGTGCTGCCTATCGGCAGGTCGCTGGAAAGCGTTAAGGCTTCTGGAGCGCCTGCGGGCGAGGCGGCAGCGGGCACGCGACGAAGCGACGTCCCGTCAGCACGTACCCGAGCTTGTACGCCTCGCACCCCGCGCACAGGCCGGTCGCAGCGGCGAGCAACGCGAGGGCGGCGACGAGCAGCGCGAGCGCGACGCCGATCGCAACGAGGCCGGCCGCGAACGCGAGGAACGACGCACTCAGGAACGCGGCACCGACCAGGTTCGCGAAGCGCGGGGGCCGCGAGTCCTCGAGCGGCCCTTCACCGAAACGGGGCTGCACGAGCTCGAAGTAGGCGAGGCACGGAAGGCAGTACCGCCGGCCGAACGTCAGGCCGACGACGAGCTGCAGCGCGAGCAGCCCGAGGAGCCAGTGCCAGCCGCCGATGACGGCGACGAGCGCCAGCGTGCCGATGACGACCTGGTTGAAGCGCGGCGCGCGCGAGTCGATCACGTCGAGGTCGCGGTACGGGTCCGCGAGCCGCTCGGGGCGTTGCTTCATTTGGTGAAGTATTACAGCGAGCCGGCTCTAGGCTCGCGCCCACGCGACGAGCGCCTCGAGAAGACCCTCGAGCCGACGGCCGTCGGGCGTCAGCACGTATTCGACGTGCGGCGGGCGCGTGTCCCGGACCTCCCGTCGGAGGACGCCCGCGCGCTCGAGCTCGCCCAGCCGCTGGGCGAGCGTCGCAGGGGGGATCCGCCCGAGCGCCTGCCGGAATTCCGTGAACCGCGTGCACCCGAGGTGGGACGCGTAGAGAATCGAAACGGCGTAGCGGCGCTCGAGGACGTCCGCCGCCCGGCGGACGTCCTCCGGAACCGGGTCGTGTCGCTTACAGCGCGACACCGGGCTGGACCGGCGTCTGCTCGAGCGCGAGATGCAGGACCTCGCCGATCGACATGACCGGGTGGAACGCGATCTCCTCACGCACGTTCTCCGGGATGTCCTCGAGGTCCGGGCGGTTGCGCTCCGGGATGACGATGTCGGTGATCCCAGCGGCGTGTGCCGCGAGCACCTTCTGCTTCAGCCCGCCGATCGGGAGCACGCGTCCCTGCAGGGTGATCTCGCCGGTCATGCCGACCGTGTGCTTCACGGGCCGCTCGGTGAGCAGCGACGCGAGCGCCGTCGCCATCGTGATGCCTGCGCTCGGGCCGTCCTTCGGGATCGCGCCAGCGGGCACGTGGACGTGGAACGCACGGCTCTCGAACAG
>DASTWH010000206.1:0-8341 GCA_035758735.1 Gaiellaceae bacterium | reverse complement strand
CTCGCGCTCTTCTTCGCGCCGACCGTCAACTCGTACAAGCGCTATGCGGCGGGACCGTGGGCGCCCACGACCCTCGCCTGGGGTGTCGACAACCGCACGTGCGGCTTTCGGGTCGTCGGCCGCGGCGCCGCCAAGCGGGTCGAGACGCGCATCCCGGGCGGCGACGTCAACCCCGACCTCGCCTTCGCGGCGATGATCGCGGCCGGCCTGCACGGCGTCGAGCAGGGCCTCGAGGCGCCGGAGGCGCTGCAGGGGAACGCCTACGAGTCGGACGCCGAGCGGTTCCCGTCGTCGCTGCGCGAGGCGATCCTCGCGCTCGAGCTCGGCACGATGGCGCGCGAGGCATTCGGCGACCAGGTCGTCGACCACTACCTCAACTATGCCCACACCGAGCAGGCGCTCTTCGACAAGGTCGTCACCGACTGGGAGCGGATGCGGCTCTTCGAGCGCGGCTAGCGAAGTCCGTGCGGATCGTCCTCGTCTCGCAGGTTCCGGCAGCAGTCCACGGGCTGACGGAGCTCCTCCGGTCGCTCGGGCACGAGCCGGTCGCGCTCCTGTGCTCGCGCGAGCACGCGGGCCGGTACGGCAATCAGTTCGACGAGCTCGTCCGTGACGCCCCAGCCGACCTCGACGTCGTGGTTCCCGCGTCACGCAGCCACATGGCCCCGCTCCTCGCGGCGTTCGACCCCGATGTGCTCCTCTGCCTCGGATTCCCCTGGAAGATTCCGGGCGACGCTCTGGCCGTCCCGAAATACGGAGCGATAAACGCACATCCGTCGCTGCTGCCGCGCCACCGGGGCCCCAGTCCCGTCGCCTGGGCGATCCGCAACGGCGACGGCGAGATCGGGTTCACGCTCCACCGTATGGACGCCGAGCTCGATACCGGCGCGATCCTGGCGCAGGGGTCGATCGCCCTCGAAGACGAGCACAGTTACGAGGAGCTCGAGCCGAAGCTCGCCGGGGCCGTCGGCGACCTGCTGCCTCGCGCTCTCTCACGTGCGGAAAGCGGCGATTCGGGGGACACCCAGGACGAGTCGCAGGCGAGCTACGAGTCGTTCTTCGGTCCGGACTACGTATGGATCGACTGGGAACGGCCGACCCTCGAGATCTATCGACAGGTCAAGGCGTGGCGATTCGCATCGCAGGCGCCGGGCGACCGCGGTGCTCTGACCGACCTGGATGGCGAGACCGTGCGGGTGCTCCGGACGAGTCTCGAGCCGGCCGACGGCCACGCGATGGCGTGCGCAGACGGCACACTCTGGATCGTGGAGACGGAGGCGCCTTGAGGCCGGTCATCGGGATCACCTCGTACGCTCAGGAAGCGAGCTGGGGCGTGTGGAGGCTCCCGGCGGCGCTCATACCGCTCGCGTACGTCGACGCGATCGAGCGCGCAGGCGGGCGTGCTGTCGTCATCCCACCGGCCGAGGAGGACGTCGAGGAGACGCTCGACGCACTCGACGGCATCGTCTTTTCCGGCGGCGCGGACATCGATCCCTCGCACTACGGTGCGGAGGCGCATCCGGAGACGGACGACCCGCAGACGCGGCGGGACGCGGGTGAGATGGCGCTGCTGCGCGCCGCCTTGGAGCGCGACATGCCGACGCTGGCGATCTGCAGGGGGTTCCAGCTCCTGAACGTCGCGCGTGGGGGAGATCTGATCCAGCATCTTCCCGAAGAGGTCGGGAACGACGTTCACAAGCAGGTGCCGGGAGAGTTCGCGGTCCATCCGGTCGAGGTCAAGGACGGCTCGCGGCTCGGTGACATCGTGGGGTCGACGCCGCACGTGACGTCGCATCACCATCAGGCACTCGGTCGCGTCGGCACCGGTCTCGTCGGGTCGGCGTGGGCGGCCGACGGCACGCTCGAGGGGGTCGAGGACCCCTCTCAGCGGTTCGTCGTCGGGGTGCAGTGGCATCCGGAGGCGGGCGAGGATGCCGGCGACGCGGCGCTCTTCGGGGCCCTCGTCGAGCAAGCTCGCGAGTACCGCTCGGCCCGCACGCAGTAGGCTCTCCGCCCGCCCACCATCGACCGGAGGCAGCCGTGTACGCCACCTTCTTCATCATCTACGCCGCCCTCTCCGTGGTCTTCATCGCGGACGTCCTGCGACAGCCGGCAACGGCACTGTCGGGCGTGGGCAAGGCGCTGTGGATCCTCGCGCTGCTCTTCGTTCCCGTGTTCGCGTGGGTCGTGTACGGGATCTGGCGCATGCGTCAGAGCCGCGGCCTCGCTGGTCTCTAGACGAGCGAAGGTGTTTGAATCCGGCCGTGACGCTCACGGTCCTCAACCCCGCGACGGAGCAGCCGATCGCCGAGCTCGAGCAGGCCGGCGTCGAGGAGACCGACGAGGCCGTCGCGCGCGCGAAGGAGGCGTACCCGGCGTGGAGGGCCGTTGCGCCCGCTGACCGCGCGAGGCTCCTACGGCGGCTGGCGACCCTCGTCGAGGAGAACGCGGAAGAGCTCGCCCGAATCGAGTCGCAGAACGTCGGCAAGCCGATCTCGGGGGCGCGGGGCGAGATCGGGATGGTGGCGCAGGTCTTCCACTTCTACGCGGGAGCCGTGGACAAGCACGGCGGCGAGACCATCCCGGTTGCAGGCGGCGTCGCCGCGACGTTCCGCGAGCCGCTCGGCGTCGTCGGACTGATCGTTCCCTGGAACTTCCCCGCGAACATCGCGAGCTGGAAGCTCGGACCGGCGCTCGCGTGCGGGAACACCGTCGTCCTGAAGCCGGCCGAGCTGACCCCGCTCTCGGCTCTACGCCTCGGCGAGCTCGCTCTCGAGGCTGGCTTTCCGGAGGGCGTCGTCAACGTGCTCGTCGGCAAGGGCTCGGTCGTGGGCCAGCGGCTCATCGAGCACCCGCACGTCGCGAAGATCGCGTTCACCGGGTCGACCGAGGTCGGGCGCCTCGTCATGCAGGGCGCCGCCGGGACGATCAAGCGCGTGACGCTCGAGCTCGGCGGGAAGTCGGCGAACGTCGTCTTCGAGGACGCGGACCTCGAGAAGGCGGCGGCAGCCGCGCCGTACTCCGTCTTCGACAATGCGGGACAGGACTGCTGCGCGCGCTCGCGTGTTCTCGTGCAGCGGTCGGTGTACGACCGGTTCCTGGAGCTGCTCGTGGACGCGACGCGGGGCGTGAAGGTCGGCGACCCGGAGGACGAGTCGACGGAGATGGGGCCGCTCGTCTCGGCGCAGCATCGCGAGACGGTCGCGTCGTTCGTGGAGGGCGAGCCGACTTTCCGCGGCGACGTCCCCGATGGCCCCGGCTTCTGGTACCCGTGCACGCTCGTCGAGGCGACGAACGAGGACCGGGTCGCCCGCGAGGAGGTCTTCGGGCCCGTGGCGGCCGTCATCCCGTTCGAGGACGAGGCCGACGCGATCCGCGTCTCGAATGACACGCCGTACGGACTGTCCGGGTCGATCTGGACGCGCGACGGAGCGCGCGCTCTGCGGGTCGCGCGCGCGACGGATGCGGGTGTCATCTCGGTGAACGCGAACACGTCCGTGCGCGTGCAGACGCCGTTCGGCGGGTTCAAGCAGTCGGGGTTCGGCCGCGAGCTCGGCATGCACGCGCTCGAGGGCTACTCGGAGGTCAAGAGCGTCTTCATCTCGACGGAGGGCTGACATGGCGGGCAGGCTGGACGGGAAGGTGTGCGTCATCACCGGTGCGGGGGGTGGCATGGGCCGGGAGGCCGCGATCGTGTTCACAGGCGAGGGCGCCAAGGTGTGCGTGGCCGACCTCGACGTCGCGCTCGCGGAGGAGACGGTCTCGCTCTGCTCCGGAGACGCCTTCGCCTTCGGCCTGAACGTGGCCGACGAGGACGGCGTCCACGCGCTGATGGCGGCGACGGCCGAGCGGTTCGGCGGGATCGACGTGCTCTACAACAACGCAGGCATCTCGCCGGCGGACGACGCGTCCGTTCTCGACACGAGCGTCGAGGCGTGGCAACGCGTCCAGGACGTGAACACGAAGGGCGTGTTCCTCTGCTGCAAGCACGGGATTCCGTACCTGCTGGAGCGGGGCGGAGGCTCCGTGATCAACGTCGCGTCGTTCGTCGCCATCCTCGGCGCCGCGACGTCGCAGATCTCGTATACGGCCTCGAAGGGCGCGGTCCTCGCCATGTCGAAGGAGCTGGGCGTGCAGTTCGCCCGCGAGGGCGTTCGCGTGAACGCGCTGTGTCCTGGGCCCGTGGAGACGCCGCTACTGCTCGCGATCTTCGGCGACGACCCGGCAGCGTTCGCGCGCCGGCAGGTGCACTGGCCGACGGGTCGGCTCGGGAAGCCACGCGAGATCGTCAATGCCGCGCTGTTCCTCGCGAGCGACGAGTCCTCGTTCGTGAACGGCGCCGCGTTCGTCGTCGACGGCGGCATCACCGCCGCCTACGTCACGCCCGAGTAACTAGACGCCGACGACCTGGACGAGCCAGCGCCGGTCGCGCTCGCGATCGAGTTCGAGGAAGAGCACGCGCTGCCACTGGCCGAGGCACAGCTCGCCTTCGCGCACGGGAATCGACTCGCCCGCGGGGCCGAGGAGCATCGACATGCAGTGCGAGTGGCCGTTGCCGACCTCCATGTCCTCCTCGCACACGTTCTCCGTGCGACGGTCCCAGTCGTCGTGCGCGTAGTAGTGCTCGGTCGGGACGAGGCGCTTCAGCAGCACGGCGAAATCCTCGAGGAAGCCGCGCTCCCACTCGTTCACGCGGACGGAGCAGGTCGTGTGCGGTGAGTAGACGGAGCAGATCCCATCGAGGATCCCGCTCTGGCGAACCGCTTCTTGCACGTCCTCCGTGATGTCGGTGACGGTCAAGCCGCCGGCCGTGCGGAGCTGGTGCTCGACCTGGAACGTCTTCACGACCCGGACATTCTGTCAGTCGGGCGCAGGGATGCCGCACGGAACTGTCCGTTACCCTCAGCCGCGCGGGCCCGTAGCTCAGCTGGTCAGAGCAGCCGACTCATAATCGGTTGGTCCCTGGTTCGAGTCCAGGCGGGCCCATCGCAAGCCTTGTCATAGAGCCAAATCCGCATGGTTGTGCGGATCGGTCGTCCCTGCAGTGTCGCGTTAGCTCGGAAGTGCACCCCTGGAATTCTGGTCGACGCTTCGGGGTACGGCGAGCACAGGGCTCAGCCGAGCTCTTGGGCGAGCCCGATCAGAAGTCCTTCGGGCGCGCGGATGTAGCAGAGCCGATACACGTCTTCGTACTGAACCACTTCGCCGACCAGTTCCGCGCCGAGCTTGCGGAGCCGGGCGAGCGTATCGTCGAGGTCGTCAACGGCGAACATGATGCGTAGGTAGCCAAGTGCGTTTACCGGGGCGTTCCGGTGATCGGCGACCGCCGGAGGCGAGAGAAATCGCGAAAGCTCGAGCCGGCTATGGCCATCCGGCGTGAGCATCATGGCGATCTCAACGCGCTGGTTGGGCAGTCCTGTGACGCGCCCTGCCCATTCTCCTTCGATCGTGGCTCGCCCTTCGAGCTCGAGACCGAGTTCGCGAAAGAACGCAATCGTCGCCGGCAGGTCTTCGACGACGATGCCGACGTTATCCATCCGTTGTAGCGGCATGTGCCTGCTCCTTTCACGAGCAATCCGATCTTGCGAAGTGAGCCGTCAGGTGACTGCGCCCTTGGAAGACCACCTCTTCGAGGACGCGATACACGCCTACGCAGCCGTCAGTCGGTCGGCCGCGGGCGCCTACCTCATGATCGGCTCGAGCCGGACGCCACCCTCCTCGGACTGCAGGAGGTCGCCGATCCCCGAATCGGCTTCGACGACCATCGATGCCTGATCGCCTTCGACGGTGATGGTCACGATGCGGTACCGCTCGCCGTCGTGCCAGATCACGCCGCCTTCCTCGGGCAGGTTCTCGGGATAGCGGAACTCCTTGCTTCCATCCGGGAAGCGGACGACCAATAGTCTCGCCCTCTCGTCGCCACCGCTCGACATCGTCCCTCCCTCACCGCTCCTCGACTCGGTGACCGCACGAGCGTCAACGCGCATGGAGGAGCTACGCGGTTGAGAAGTCAGTGTGCCTCGGAGGCCTGGCCGGACGCAAGCCTCGTCGGTGCGACCTACCGACTTCCGGAGCGCAGATCACGGTCACGCCGCCCTCCTCGTCCGCGGGCGCTGATGTGACGACCCACAACTCGCGTCCGTGCGTCACGAGATCGCCAGGCTCGGGAATGCGTGCCACGTAGCGGATCTCGTAGTCGTTCCCGAACCGGAAGGTGACCAGTCGCTGCTCGTCCACGATCGTGGAATGCCCGCTGTTCGAATCGCGAAACAACCGTTGGTGTGTCGCGCGAGATTCGGTCGGGACGAGGGCGTCGAATGGGCTGGCGGTTGACTCCGGTAACTGGTCCACTTCGGGCCTGATCCCCGACGCTGCCGATCATGCCGCACGACTCCAGGAGGTCACTGCCGGCCTTGCTGCGGCAGCCACGACGTCGGAGATCGCGGACGTCATCATCACGCAGGGGATCCCTGCGCTCTCCGCTCGAACAGGCGTCCTCGGCGTGCTCGAGGAGCCGAGCCAGCTTCGCTTCCTGCGCTCGGTCGGCTACGGAGACGTGTTCCCGGAGCGGCTCGGTCTCGACGAGCCGTGGCCGATCGCAGCAGCGGTCCGGACGCGGACCATGGTGGAGCTTCGCGACGTGCTCGAGCGGCGCGCCGAGTACGCCGTCCCGGAACGCGTGTGGGAGGCGAGCGGGAAGGGAATGCTCGTCGCGGTCCCGCTGCTCGTCGGCGATCGTGCCGTCGGTGCTCTCGGATTCACGCGGGAGGAGTCGCGGCCGCTCTCGCCCGACGAGCGGGGGCTCGTCGAGACGCTCGCGAACCAGGCCGCGCTCGCCCTTGAACGCGCGATGCTCTTCGAGGCCGATCATCGCGCTCGAGTGCAAGCCGAAGGGCTGCAACGTGTCGCGAGCGCGGTGGCCCGTGCCGCGACCATGGGCGACGTCGCGACGGCGGTCGCAGCGGAAGCGCTCGCCGTTCTGGACGCATCCGGTGTCACGGTCGTTCTCGCACGCGAGTCCGACCCGGCCGTCGGCGACGTTCTCGCGTCCCAGGGGCTCGCGGCAGAGCACGCGAGGCACGAACCGATGGTCAACCTGGCGGGGAACACCATCACGGCGCAGAGCATCCGGCTGCGCGAGCCCCTCTACGCCGAGTCGACGCAGGAGCTGGCGTCCGAATCGCCGGAGTCCGCCCGCGTCGCCGATGCCTTCGGGGTCCGCGGGATCGCCGCACTCCCCCTCGTCGTCGGCGAGCGGCTCGGCGTGTTCAGTGTGCTTCTCAGCGAGCCGCGTCGGTTCTTCCCTGAGGAACGCAGGTTCCTCGAACTGCTCGCCCGGTCGTGTGAGCAGGGTCTGCTGCGCGCCTCCCTCTTCGAAGCGGAGCAGGCCGCACGGACGCGCGCGGACATCCTGCGCGCGCTCGCGGCGACCTTCTCAGGTGCGGTCGCCGTCTCCGAGGTGGGCCGCGCGTTCCTCGACGGCGCGCTGCGCCATCTCTCGGGTGCGAGCGGCGCGCTCCTGCTCGTCGACGAGCACGGAGAGGCGTTGAACGCGGTCGCGGTGGGTGGCTCGTCGCCGTCGCGCGACCACTGGCACGCGTCGATCCCGATCGACGGCGGCTACGTCACAGGCATGGCGTTTCGTGGCGCGAGCTCGGTGACCGCATCGACTCGCGAGCTGCTCGAAGCGCGCTTTCCGGCGAGCGCTTCGATCTTCGGTGCCTCCGCTCGATCGGCGTACGCCGGGCCACTGAGCGTGAGTGGTACGACGATCGGAGCCTTCGGCCTCGTGTTCGAGGACGAGCGTGAGGTCTCGGTCGAGGACCAGGGACTGCTCGCGACCATGGCGGATCTGTGCGCGCAGGCAATCGAGCGAGCGCGTCTGTACGAGGAGGAACACCAGATCGCACATCGCCTCCAGCAGGCGATGCTGCCGCCGGGAGTCATTCGCCATCCGGGCATCGAGGTCGCCGCCTCGTACCACGCCGGGACCGAGGCCATGGAGATCGGCGGAGACTGGTACGACACGTTCTCGCTTCCCGACGGGCGCATAGGACTGGTCGTCGGCGACGTCGTGGGCCAGGGCATCGAAGCCGCCGCCACGATGGGGCGTCTCCGCAGCGCGCTCGCGGCCTATGCGCTGTACGAGACGAGCACGGCGGAGCTCATGACGCGGCTCAACCGCTTCGGTCAGGGCGTCGGCAGTGTCGACTTCGCGACGGCTTGTTACGCGGTGCTCGACCCGGGTACGGGGGTACTCACCTACGCCTCGGCCGGCCATCCACCCCCGTTGCTCGTCTCGCCCGACGGCTCCACGCGCTGGCTCGACGAGGGAACATCG
>DASTWH010000173.1:0-2335 GCA_035758735.1 Gaiellaceae bacterium | reverse complement strand
AACGGGCCGACCGTCCCTCGGACGACCGCTACGGCCGTTCGATCCGTGTGAAGCAGAACATCGCGCAGGTGCTCGGCCGAGAGCTCGCCCGCCGCTCCTGGCGGCAGGAGGAGGTCGCCCTCGGCACTGCGACCGACCCGTACCAGCCGGCCGAGGGCCGCTTCCGTCTCACCCGCGCGTGCCTCGAAAGGCTCCTGGAGTCCGGCACGCCGTTCTCGATCGTGACCCGCGGGCCGCTCATCGTCCGCGACGTCGATTTCCTCGCGGCCGCGTCCCGCGAGGTCCCCGTGAACGTGTTCCTCTCGCTCCCCACGCTCGACGAGCGCGTCTGGCGAACGACCGAGCCGGGCACTGCGCCGCCCGAGAGCAGGCTGCGGGCGATACGGGTGCTCTCCGACGCCGGGATCGACGTCGGGGTCGGGATGGCGCCGATCCTCCCCGGCCTCTCGGACGGGGAGGAGCAGCTCCACGCTGTCGTCCGCGCGGCGCGCGACGCAGGTGCGCGCACGATCTGGGCCAGCGCCGTCCACCTCCGGCCGGGAGTCCGAGAGCACTTCCTCGAGGCGCTCGCGCGCGATTGGCCCGATCAGGTCGAGCGCTACGAGGCGTTGTTCGGGCAGCGTGCGTACTTGCCCGCTGCCGTCGCGAACGGGATCGTCGCTCCGGTCCATGCGGCGAGGGCGTCCGCGCGCCCGACGCGGCGCAGTCCTGCATCGCCCGAGCCGAGACAGCTCGCGCTCGCCGTGTAGACGCGACGGGGAGGATCATCCGGGTCCGCGCCGTAGACTGGCCTCGTGGCCGACGAGATCACCTGCCTCATCGCGGACGACCACGAGGTCGTGCGCGAAGGGCTTCGTCTCGCGCTCTCGCGCTCCCCGAAGATCCGAGTCATCGGAGAGGCGGCCGACGGCGCATCCGCCGTCGCCCTCGCCGAACGGCGGCGACCGGACGTCGTGATCATGGATCTCCGCATGCCGGACATGGACGGGCTCGAGGCGACCGAGCAGCTCCTCGAGCGTGCGCCCACGACCGGCGTCCTCATCTTCACCGCGTACGGCGAGCGCTCGCTCCTGCAGCGCGGGCTCGAGTCCGGCGCGCGCGGATACATCCTCAAGGAGGCGCCGCACGAGACCCTCCTGCGGGCGATCGAGAAGGTCGCCGTCGGCGAGACGTTCGTCGATCCGGGCCTCATGGCCGAGTTCGTCTCCGCGCAGGGACAGGCGGAGATCCTCACTCCCCGGGAGCGGGAGATCCTCCAGCTGCTCGCGGACGGGATGTCGAACGCAGACGTCGCTGCGAAGCTCTTCATCAGCCAGGAGACCGTGAAGAGCCACGTGCGGCACATCCTCGCGAAGCTCGAAGCCGACACGCGCACGCAGGCGGTCGCAATCGCGCTCCGCGAGGCGATGATCGATTGAGCCACGACGACGCGGAGCGAGCGCTCCTCGCCGAGCGCATGCTCTCCGAGCAGGAGGAGCGCCGTCGCGTCGCAGAGCTCATCCACGACGGCCCCGTCCAGCAGCTCTCGGCCATCTCGCAGATGATCGACGCGGGCCTCGCCGAGCTCGACGGCGGCGACGACGGACGGGCGAAGGAAGTCCTCGGACGTGCGCTGGAGCTCACGCGCGACGCAGCTCGCGACCTGAGGCAGCTGTGCGACGACCTCGAGCCCCGCGTGCTCCATCAGCTCGGCTTCGCCTCGGCGGCGGCTGCGCTGGCACGAAGGATCTCCTCACGCCACGACGTCGAGATCGACCTCGAGGTCGAGGCCGCCGAGACGCTCGGCGAGAACGCCGCGGTCGCCCTCTACCAGATCCTTCGCGAGGCGACCGAGCAGGCGGTGAAGCGCGGAGGAGTCGCGCGCATCGAGATCTCGCTCCACGCGACCGACGCAGGAGGTGTCGAGCTCGTCGTGCAGGACGACGGCTCGCCCGAAAGACGCGCAGCCGTGCTCGATGCCCTCGCCGAGCGGGCCGCGACGCTCAACGGCCGCTTCAGCTCCGAGGTCCGCTTCCCACGCGGCTCGACGATCCGAATCGACGTTCCGCCGGTCGCTGCCCACCGCTAGATCCGTCATCTAGGATCGAGCCGTGGAGGGAAACGGACGGAGCGGCTTCCTCTTCTTCGTCTGGTCGCCGGCCGGCTACACGCTCGTCGAACGCTCCGGCGACCCGCCCCGCCCGGGCAGCGAGGTCGAGGACGGCGACAAGCGGTACCGCGTGACGAAGATCGCGCCCTCCCCACTTCCGGGCGACCCGCGCCCGTGCGCCTATCTCCAGCCGGAATAACCGAGAGGTCTGGGAGTCGCCCGCGATCGCGCTCGCGCAGCGAGCGT
>DASTWH010000167.1:0-3193 GCA_035758735.1 Gaiellaceae bacterium | reverse complement strand
ATCGCCGTCGACGGCGACGGGCAGCTCGTCGGAGGCGACGACGTCGTCACGCAGACGCGGCAGGTGCTCGAGAACATGCGCGCGATCCTCGAGGCGGGAGGCTGCCGCTTCGAGGACGTCGTGAAGGTGACCATCTTCCTGACGGACATCGACGAGCGGCCGCTGATCAACCCGCTGCGCCAGGAGGTCTTCGGATCGGCTCGACCGGCGTCCACGCTCGTCGAGGTGTCCCGGCTCGTGCTCCCTGAAGCGAGAGTCGAGATCGAGTGCGTCGCGCTCGTCCCGTGAGCGCCGATCCCTACAACGCGTTCGTCACTCTCGTCGAGCCCGGCCCGAGCGGCGAGGGGCCGCTGGCTGGGCGGACGCTCGGGGTCAAGGATCTCATCGACACCGCGGGCATTCGCACGACGTACGGCTCGGGCCTGTACGGCGACCATGTCCCTGAGCGCAACGCCGTCGTCGTCCAGCGCCTCGTCGACGCGGGTGCCGCGATCGTCGGCAAGACGCACCTGCCCGAATTCGCGTGGAGCGTCCTCGGCCAGAGCGAGTGGTTCGGCACATGCCACAACCCGACTCATCCGGGCAAGACGACGGGAGGCTCGTCGTCGGGGTCCGCGGCCGCTCTCGCGGCCGGTCTCTGCGACCTCGCCCTCGGGACCGACACGGGCTGCTCGATCCGTCTCCCGTCGTCCACGTGCGAGGTGGTCGGCCTCAAGTCGCAGTGGGGGCTCATCCCGATGGACGGTGTCTTCCCGCTCGTGCCGACGATCGACACCGTCGGGCCGATGGCACGGAGCGTCGAGGACGTCGCGCTCATGTGGTCGGTCATGAGCGAGCGGCCGGTGCCCGAACCGCGTCTGGCCGGCCTCACCGTCGGACTGTTGCGCCAGCCACCGGGCATCGGCGACGGCCGCGAGACCGAGCGTTCCGATGCGGCCGAGACCTGGGTCGAGGATCTCGAACGCCTCGGCGCGCGCGTGGTGGAAACGCGCGTCCTTGAGCCGAGCGCGAACACGTGGCCACAGTTCCAGCACGAGGCGCTCCAGTCCCACGCGGCGACCTTTCCGAGCCGCGCGGACGAGTACGGCGTGCTGATGCGGAAGAAGCTCGAGGCCGCGCAGCGGGCGACGAGCGAGGAGATCGAGGCCGCATACCGCGCGATCGAGGAGTGGCGGCGTTACGAGCCCGAGGTCGATCTGTACCTGAGCCCGTGCTACGCCATCGAACTGCCCGACGAGGAAGCCGACGAGCTCGAGGTGCGGCTCCCCCTCACGTCGTTCCTGCGCTGGGTGAACCTCACCGGCTGGGCGGGTCTCGCCATTGCCAACATGCAGTTCGTCGCGCCCCGAGACGAGGTGGTGCTCGCCGCCGGCCTTGCGTGGGAACGGGGATAGTTACTCGCCCGTGAACTCGGGTTGACGCTTGTCGACGAACGACTCGACGCCCTCGCGGAAGTCGCGCGTCTGCTGGAGAAGGCCGTAGGCCAGACCCTCGAGCTCCAACCCCTGTGCGAGCGGCCCTTCGTACGCCTGGTTCAGGACGCGCTTCGCCATCGCGAGCGCGAGCGGCGAGTGCCGAGCGAGCTCCTCGACGAGTCGATCGACCGATGCACCGAGGTCGCCTGGCGGCACCACCTCCGTCACGAGGCCGAGTGCGAGCGCCTCGGCGGCGCCGACTCGTCGGCCGCGCATCACGAGGTCCTTGGCGCGGCCCAGTCCCACGAGCCGAGCAAGCCGCTGTGTCCCGCCGGAGCCGGGGATCATCCCGATCGTCACCTCCGGGAACCCGAGCTGGAGGTCGTCGGCTCCGAGGCGAAAGTCGCAGGCGAGCGCGAGCTCGAGCCCGACTCCGAAGCAGTAGCCCTCGAGGGCCGCTATCACCGGCTTGATGCAGCGCTCGGGGGCCGCGACGTTGTCCGCGAGCCGCGAGACGTCCCACGGCGATCGCTGTAGGAAACCCGGGATGTCGCCCCCGGCTGTGAACGCCCCGCCTGCGCCGCGCAGCACCACGAACCGAACGCCGTCGTCCCTGTCGAGCTCCTCGAACACGCTGCGGAGATCGTCGCGCGCGTTCATGGAGACGCGATTGAACTTTCCGGGCACATCGAGTGTGATCGCCGCGACGCCGCGCTCGGCGTCGCGCTCGACCCTGAAGCCGTCGTGCTCGCTCATCGGCTCTCCCGCAGCATGCGCCGGAGGATCTTCCCAGACGGGCTCTTCGGCAGCTCCGGGACGAACCGGTATTCGCGCGGGCGCTTGAACCTGGCCAACGACTCGGAGGCGAGGCAGTACGCGTCGAGGTCGTCTCCGTTCACTCCTTCCTCGGCGACGACGCAGGCAATGACCCGTTGACCGAGCCGCTCGTCCGGCACGCCGATCACCGCGACCTCGAGTACGCCCGGTGCCCGCGCGAGCACGTCCTCGACCTCCACCGGATGGACGTTCTCGCCTCCGGAGATCACCATGTCGTCCACCCGACCGACAACCCAGAGGTCGCCGTCCTCGTCGAGCCGACCGACGTCGCCCGTGTGGTACCAGCCGTCGCGGATCGCCTTCTCGTCGGCGTCCGGACGGTTCCAGTAGCCCGTGAACGCCTCCTCGGACGACATGTGGCAGAGGATCTCGCCTTCGGCGTCCGGGTCGAGCTTGAGCCTCGCGTTGAGCGCCGGGCGTCCGGCGCATCCCGGTTTCGCGCGCGGCGCACGGTGGATCGGGAAGGTGTAGATCTCGGTGGAGCCGTAGTGGTTGACGAACACGTCGGGGGCGAACGCCTCGGCCACTTTCTCGACGAGCGCACTCGTCATCGGCGCGCCTGCTTACGCAATCGCACGGACGGACGAGACGTCGGCCTCCGCGAGCGCCTCGTCGTGGACGAGGTCGTAGTACAGCGTCGGCGCGAGGTAGAGAGAGTCGATCCGCTCTCTTCCGATGACGTCGAGCGCGCGCGCCGAGTCCCACGCTGGCTGGGCGACGTAGCAGCCGCCGACGACCGTCGCAGCGAGGAGGGAGTGGACGCCCATTGTGTGGTAGAGCGGCATGACTCCGAGCGTGCGGTGACGGGGGTGGAGGCCGTGCTGGAGAGCCTGCGAGAGCCCGCCCGCTCGTTCGGCCCGGTGCGAGCGCGGAACGCCCTTCGGGCGGCCGGTCGTGCCCGACGTGTACAGCTGGATCGACGGCTTGCGCTCGTCGAGATC
>DASTWH010000029.1:0-13232 GCA_035758735.1 Gaiellaceae bacterium | reverse complement strand
CTTCGTCATCCAGGGCGGTGACCCGACGCAGACCGGCGCCGGCGGGCCGGGCTACTCGACCGTCGACAAGCCCCCGTCCGATGCGAAGTACACGAAGGGTGTCGTCGCCATGGCGAAGACGCAGGTCGAGGCGCCGGGCACGTCGGGCAGCCAGTTCTTCGTCGTCACGGCCGAGGATGCCGGCCTTCCGCCCGACTACGCGATCGTCGGCACCGTGACGGAGGGCATGGACACCGTCGAGCGCATCGACGCTCTCGGGACACCCGGCGTGGACGGTCCGCCGTCGAAGCCTGTCGTGATCTCGAGCGTCACCGTCACCGAGAGCTGATGGGGCGGATCGCCGCGATCGTCCTCGCCGCGGGCGAGGCGTCGCGGTTCGGTAGCCCGAAGCAGCGGATCCTTCTTCCCAGCGTGCTCCAGCGGCTCGGCGAGACGTCCGTCGACGAGATCGTCGTGGTCGCCGGCGCCTACAAGCTCGAGACGCCCGCGAACGTCAGCGTCGTGGACTGCACGGACTGGGCGAAGGGGCCGGGCGCATCGCTGCGCTGCGGCGTCGCGGCGCTCGCGGACGACGTCGATGCCGCCGTCGTCGTTCTCGCCGACGGGCCGTCTCTCTCTTCCGCGGCCGTCGCCCGGGTGCTCGACGTGTGGCGTCGAGAAGGAGGCATCGTGGCAGCGTCCTACGAGGGCGGCCGCGGCCACCCGCTCGTCGTCGGCCGCGCCGAGTGGCGTGCTATCCCCGACGAAGGACTACGCGTCCAGGACGTAAGCCTCGTCCCGTGCGACGACCTCGGGTCGCCCGGCGACGTCGACACGCCCGAGGATCTGGAGAGGCTCTAGGCCGTAGCGTCGAGCCCGCGGAGCTCTGCGAGCTTGTCCATGAGACCCGGCGGCATCCGCTCGACCGAGCTCGTGCGCACGTACCGGCGCAGGCTCTCCTCGAAGCGGTACCGGCGGCGGCAGTAGTCGCACCCGCCGAGATGCTCTTCGGCCTCGCGCCATTCGGCGTCCGACAGCGTGCGATCCAGGAAGTCCTGGAGGAGCTCTTCGCAGCGATCGCACGGCTCACCCATCTACGAGAGCGCCTCCTCTGCGAGGTGCTGCTTCAGGGCGCGGCGACCGCGGTGGAGTCGTGACATGACCGTTCCGATCGGGACGTCGAGGATCTGTGCTGCATCAGCGTACGAAAAGTCCCCGATGTCGACCAGTACGACGACGTCGCGGAACTGCGGTGGGATCTCGGAGAGCGCGTTCACGATCGAGTCCTGCGACAGCCGTTCGACGACCTCGTCGGTCTCGAGGACCTCCTCGCCGCCCGCCGAAGCGAGCTTGTTCGCGAGGTAGTAGTCCGTCTCTTCGAGAGGCTGCGTCTGCGGCGAGCGCTGGACCTTGCGGCCGCGATCGACGTTCAGGTTCGTGAGGATGCGAAGGAGCCACGCACGCAGGTTCGTTCCCGGCGTGAACGACCTCCAGCTCCGAAATGCCCTCGCGTACGTCTCCTGCACGAGATCCTCTGCCTCCTCCCGCGAGCCGACGAGTCGCCTCGCAACCCGGTACACCTGGTCTGCGAGAGCGAGCGCCTCCTCCTCGAAGTGCGCACGATCACGAGCCTCGGTGGCGATGCGCCGTGCGTCGCGTGCTTCGGTGTCGGGGCCCGCCTCGCTCACCGGCGTACCGTACCGCTGTCCTGTACCGGTGCCTGGAACGAGGTGCGGACGGCCGCTATTCCCGCTCGTCCGCGATTTCGGGGAAGCCGGACCGGGTGAGCGTCGCGACGATCTCGTCCTTCGACGTCTTCCCCTCGTCCCACTCGAGCGCGACCTCGCCCATGAGATTCGCGTTCGCGTACTCGATGCCCTCGTGGCGGCGCAGCGCGCCGGCGAGCCGCCCGATGCAGCGCTCGCAGCGCACGCCGCTGACTCGAAGTGTCGTGCTCGCCACCAGGCCGACTCTACCGGGACGACCTCGTTCACCCGGCTCGCGTTCGCGCGTCAGCGCTTGACGCCGTGCACCGGGCGGCCCGCAGCCTCCCACGCGTAGTACGACGCGCTCGGCCCGAACGAGGTCTCGTATCCGACGACCCGCGGGTTCCGTCCGACCTCCTTCGCCCTCTGGGCGTGCCAGAGGAGATTCGGGTCGTCTCGCTCTTCCCAGACGAGCACGAGGTGAGCCGCGGTCATGAAGTCCGCGACGAACGAGCAGCCTTCGGCCGGGCACGGGAACGGGTCCGTGCTGACACAGAACCAGCCGCCGTGATCCCCGTCGTCGTCCCCCCGCCACAGCTCCTCGTCCGATTCGAGGTCGACGTCCGACAGTACGGCCGCGCCCGGGCGGAGTTCCGACTCCACGGGGGCACAATAGCCCCCGTGCCCCAGTCCGAAGGACGCGACGTCGCCGTAGTGCTGTCGGGTGGAGGGATCAACGGCGTCCTCCTCGAGCTCGGCTTCCTGCGGCGACTGTCGGAGACGGAAGCCTGGCCGCGTATCGGCTGGATCTACGGGACGTCCGCCGGCGCGCTCGCCGGCACGATGGCCGCACTCGACCGACTCGACGACTTCGAGGAGTTCCTGCTCGGGCTTCGTCCGGAGGACGCGTTTCGCCCGCGCCCGATCTGGCAGTTCCCCGGTGGCTTGCACGACTACACGCTCCCGACGACCGTCGAGGAGCGCCTCGGACCGCCCGACGTGCTCGGATCGGCGCTCGCCGCGTCCCCCATCGAACTGCTCGTCTACGCGACCGATGTCAGCGAGTACCCGACCGGTGACGAGGAGCGGGACTTCGAGCTCGAATACTCGTCGCGCTCGGCCGATCCGGAGACGATGGGCCGGGCGATCCTCGCGTCCGCCGCGATCAGCGGGATCGTCCTTCCCCTGCGCGTCGACGGCAAGATCGCGACCGACGGCGGCTGGGTGCGGAACTTCCCGCTCGAACATGCCTACCGGAATCCCGACGTCACGGCTATTGCGGCGTTCAGGTACGTGCCGACCTTCCCGGTCGCGGACAGCGCGTTCCTCGAGAGGGCGCGCGAGCGCCTCGAGCTGTTCCGTGCGGTGCCTCCGGTCCGCGCCCTGCTGGCGGAGCTACGGCTCGCCCAGGAGCGGGCCGCGCGCGGCGAGCCGGCCCACTACGGCGAGCTGATCGTCCGGCTCATGCGTGTCGCCTTCGCCCGCAATGCGGTCGTGGAGGAACGCCTCGCGGCCGAGCGCGCGACCTCCGTCGCCGAGCTCCAGTCACTGAAGGACGACGTCACCACCGCAGCGGTGGCTGCGGCGCCACGCTGGCGGCGAAAAGCGTTGCGCGCCCAGCTCGACGCACGCTTCGAGGCGGCACGTTTCCCGTTCCGCCACGAGCGCGAGGTTCGGACCATCGTCGTGCGGGGCACGTCCGGGGAGGACAGCCTCGACCCGACGTTCCGCGGCGACACGCCGTGGCCGGAGGAGCGCAAGCGAGCGCTCATCGATCGCGGCTACACCCTCACTGACGAAGCGCTCGAGCGATCGCCGCTCTAGGCACGCGGACTGGGAGAATAGGTCGGCCGGGGTCCGGGCAGGCGGTCGGACCCCGTGCCGACGGTAGGTGAGCAGGCCCCGGCAAGCCCGGGGCCGTGCTCCCGGCTAGCCCTGGGGGGATGCGGGCTGCCGTCCGAGCGTGACCGTCACGCTCGTCTTGTTCGCGTCGCGGTAGATCACGACCTTGACCTTGTCGCCGGGCCTGTGCGCGGCGACCGCGTCGCGAAGCTGTTCGATCGAGGAAATTCTCTTGCCGCCGAAGGAGACGATGATGTCGCCGCCGAGCACGAACGTCTCGCCTGCGACGACGACCTGCGTCTTGCCTCCCTTGAGCCCCGCCTCGTCGGCGCCCGAGTCTTGCGTGACGGACTCGACGACGACCCCCTTCTTGACGGCGAGGTTGTACTTGTCCGCCACGTCGGGCGTCACGGCCTGCCCGCTGATCCCGAGGTACGCGTGGTCGACGCGTCCCGTACGGAGGATCTGCGCGACGACGTCCTTGACCGTGTTCGAGGGGACGGAGAAGCCGATGCCGACGTTCCCCGTGGCGGTATCGCCCGTCTCGATCTGCGTGTTGACTCCGATCACCTGACCGCGGCTCGAGAGGAGCGGACCGCCCGAGTTGCCGTGGTTGATCGGCGCGTCGGTCTGGATGACGTGGTCGATGGCGAACTGGTTGGGCGCCGTGATGAGACGCTGCAGCGCGCTCACGATCCCCGACGTCACGGTGCGATCGAGCCCGAACGGGTTCCCGATGGCGACGACTGGATCGCCGACGCGCACGGCGTCGGAGTCACCGAGGGGTAGCGGGGTGAGCGCAGCCGCGGACGTGTCGACGCGGAGCACGGCGAGATCGGTGGACGGGTCCGTGCCCACGACGTCGGCCTTGACGGTGTCGCGGTTCGAGAAGCTGACCGTCACCTCGTTCGCACCCTCGACGACGTGGTAGTTCGTGACGATGTGGCCGGCCTTGTCGATGACGAAGCCCGACCCGAGCGCCGAGGACTGCGGCGTGGTCGGCGACTGGTCGGACGGCACGACACGGGGCGCGAACGACGTCGAGTTGTTCGTCGCGTTGACGCGGACGACGCCCGACGCTGCGCGCTCGTAGATCTGGTTGACCGTCAGGCCGTGCCCGTTCGCTGGTGCGAGTCCCGGATTCGCCGCCGCCGACGTCTCCGTCACGACGGTCGTGTCGCCGCCGAGCCCGCCGAGCAACGCCACTGCACCGACCGCGACGAAGCCGCCGAGAACGGCGGAGACGACAAGCGCAGCAGACATGCGTGCGAACGACATGACCCGTCGGTTATAGCCCGGTGGGCGTGAACCGCGGGTTAGCGGCCGTTAATTCCCGGTTGCCGAGCCCTATGCGATCAGGACGCCGGTGACGTACATCGTCGCGATCCCGGCGATGAAGCCGGCGATCGCATGCCCCGAGCGAACGCCGCCGGGGGCGGTACGTGCGACGTAGCGGCCGACCTCGACCACGACCTGAAGCGCCGCGCCCGCGGCGATCGCGAAGAAGAGCGCGCCCAGCACGTCGCTCGTCGTGTACCCGCCGATCCAGGCGCCCAGGATCGCCGGCGCGCCGGCGATGACGGCGAGGCCCGCGAGCGCGAGCACCGTCACTCGCGTCTTCGCGACCGGGGTCGCGATGCCGAGACCCTCTGTGACGTTGTGGATCATGAAGCCGACGATCAGGAACGCGCCGAGCTGCAGCTCGCCGAGCGCGAACGACGCGCCGATCGCGAGACCCTCGCCGAGGTTGTGCAGGCCGATGCCCACCGCGATGAGGACCGCGAGGGTCAGGCCGCTCGCAGCCGACCCGCCCGCCAGCCGACCCGCGAGCGCCGTCATCCCGAGGAAGCTGAGGGCGACACCGAGCAGCACGAGCCCCGCTCCTCCGAGCGCTGCCGGGAGTGCCGCCTGCAGCTCGAACGACTCGGTGAGTGCCTCGACGCCGAGGAACGTCAGGAGGCCGGCGGTGAAGGCCATGAAGGTCGCCAGCCAGACCGGGCTGGCCTGCCGGAGCGCGGGCAGCCACAGAAGCCCGAGCGCGATCGGAAGGACACCGACGATGAGCCCGATGAGCGCGTACCCGAAGAATCCTCCGACCGACGGTTGCGGCGTCTCGACGGCGGCGGGGATCTCCTTCACCGTCTGGATGCCCGTCGAGCTCGTGACGCCCACCGTGATCGGATCGTCCTCGACCCACTCGAAGGGGACGACGATCGTGCTCGAGCGCAACCGCCCGAGCGTCGTCGGCCCGTCGACCGAGTAGGGGACGATCGCGTCGTCGACGTTCACGTTCGCGATCGTGAGGTCGTCGCGCTGGGGGTTCCGCACGAGGATGCGGATCTCGCCCGGCTCGAACTCGACCCGCCGGATGTCGAACTCGTCCGCCGCGGGCGGGTTGGAGCCGACGAGGTCGACGAGCGACGAGCCCGCGCTCACGACCACACCGACGGCGATCGCGAGCAGCAGCACCGGCACGACCGCCCACAGCCGCCAGTTGAGCCGGCTGCGGTCGCTCGTCGCGGAGCCTGCTTCCACTAGCCGTCCACCACGTCGAAGAACCCCATCCAGCCGAGCTCCGCGAACTCGGACTGGTGCGCGTGGAACATGTGCAGCCCGGGCCTCGCGAACTGGATCTCGAGCACGCCCCGCTGCCCCTGGCATTGCATGACCGTGTCCGTGTACTCCCAGTAGTCGCCGGTCCCCGTCGGCTGGTAGCGGAAGAAGTCCGCGTGCAGGTGGAACGAGTTCACGAGGTCGAACTCCGTGAGGTTCGCGAGATAGACGCGCACGAGCTCCGACCGCTTCACCTGGATCGGGTATCGCGCGTAGTAGAACGAGCGCCCGTTGACCGTGTAGAAGTTGTTCTCGCCGTCGCCGTCGGTGTCGAAGCCGTTCATCACCATGACGAGCTCCTTGGCGGGCGGCCTCGGTTCCTTGGGATCGATGATGAACGCGCCGTAGAGGCCCTTGTGGATGTGCTTCTTGAGCGGCGTCGCGTGGCAGTGGTAGAGATGCATCCCCGCGGGCTGCGCTTCGAACTCGTACGTGAAGCGACCGCCCGGCTCGACGATCTGGAAGACGCCGTCCATGTTCGAGGGATGAATCCCGTGGAAGTGGATCGTGTGCGGATGCGAGCCGGCGTTCGCGAACTCGACGCGGAGGAGGTCTCCTTCCGTGGCGCGGACGACCGGGCCGGGCGCGGTGCCGTTGTAGACCCATGCTGGGAAGAAGACGCCGGGCGCGACCTCGAGGTCGACGTCCGTCGCGGTCAACTGGTACTCGCTGACGCGACCGGGACGGTACGGGCGAGCAGGCGGAGGATAGAGCAGCTCGTCGAGATCGTTGGGGCCGCCGACGGCGGGTGCTTCGTCGCCGACCATCGCCGCGTGCCCCATCGACCCCTCGATGTGGTTCGCCGGCATCCGGTCGTCTCCATGATTCGAGTGGTCGTGCGCGGAGGGCGCCGCGTTCGCCTCGAGCGCGAGCTTGCCCACGAGGGGAGCAGCGGCGAGCGGGGCAGCGGCCGCGAGCAGCTTGCCTCTCGTGAGACGAGTTTTAGTCATAGCTAATTCCGAATCGGAGTGTAACCTAAGACGCGCGGAATGCCAGCGCAGACACCCGATCTCACCGTTGCGGTCCAGGACTACCTGAAGGCGATCTATGCGCTCGAGTCGGCCGGCGACCGCGCGACGACGTCGGCGCTCGCCAAGCGCATGGGTGTGAGCGCGCCGTCGGCGACGGCGATGACGAAGCGGCTCGACGAGCTCGGGCTCGTGGAGCGCGTGCCTCATCGTGGTGTCGCGCTCACGGAAGCCGGGCGTCGGGGGGCGCTCGAGGTGCTACGCCACCATCGCCTCCTCGAGCGTTACCTCGTCGACAGGCTCGGGCTCTCGCTGGACGAGGTGCACGCGGAGGCGGAGCTGCTCGAGCACGCGCTCTCCGAAGAGCTCGAGGCGAAGATCGACGCGGAGCTCGGCTTCCCGACACACGATCCGCACGGCGACCCGATCCCCGACCGGGACCTCCGCCTCGTGCACGCCGAGCACCACACGCTGCTCGACCTCGAGCCCGGCGCGCGCGCATCGATCTCGCGAGTGCCCGACGGGGACTCCGAGCTCCTGCGCTACCTCGAAGAGCTCGGGCTCGTGCCCGGCTCGACGCTGGAGCTCGTTGCCTACGCGCCGTTCGGCGGCCCGGTCACGATCCGGACGCAGCGCGGCGAGCACGCGATCTCGCGTGAGCTCGCCGACCGCATCGCAGCGGCCTAGGCGAGCTGCAGCTCGACGACCTTGACGTCCTGGGCGCGGTCCGCGCCGAGCGCGTTGTCGAGCTTCTGCTGGAGCTCGCCCGACGCGGCCAGCTCTTCGGTGATGTCCGCCCCGCCGACGAGCTCGCCTTTCACGAAGACCTGCGGGATCGTCGGCCACCCGGAGATCGTCGCGAGCTCCTGACGAATGCGCGGGTCCGGGAGGATGTCGACCGCGGTGATCGGCGCGCCCGCGGCGTAGAGGGCCTGCAGGGCGCGGTGCGAGTTGCCGCACATCACCAGCTGGGGCGTCCCCTTCATGAACACCGCCACCGGCTCCTGCTCGATCACGTCGGAGATCTGCTCGTTCAAGGTCTTCATGCCGTCCCTTTCGTCTTGATTCGGAGCTCATGGATGGAGCCGTCGGCGAGCGGAGCGGCGAGCGCCTCGTTCACGCGACGATGCTGGTCGATGAGCGGGAGCCCGTCGAAGGCGTCGCTGACGACGGTCACCTGGAAGTGGTCGCCGCCGCCGGTCCTGTCCTCGACGTCGACCGCTGCCGCGCCCGGAAACGCGGCCTCGAGCAACTCGCGAATGGTCGCTGCGTGCACGCGGTCATCGTAGTCACCGCGGGTACGCTGAAGCCCGTGCGGCTGTTCCGCTCGCTGATCGTCTTCACGTTCGGCTTCTGGGCCGGGCTGCTCGGTTCGGCGGCTCTCATGAAGCGCGTCCTCCCGTCGAGGGGCGACGCGGACAGCGATCAGCTCGGGCTCGTCGCGATCTTCGATGGGATCGAACTCGAGAGCCACGCGACGGCATTCCAGGGCGGCACGATGTTCACCTGGTTCGGCGGCATCGCCGTCGACCTGCGAGAGGCGACCCTGGCACCCGACGCCCGGCTCACGCTGAACACGCTCTGGGGCGGGATCGCGATCCGCGTGCCGCCCGAGTGGCACGTCGAGTCGACGGCGAAGGCGCTCGGCGGTGGGATCGCGGTCAAGCCCCCGCAGGTCGAGGTGCCCGATCCTCCGAGGCTCCAGATCGACGGCTTCGCGCTGCTCGGGGGGATCGCGGTGGGCTCGAAGTCCCTGGACGCCGAGCCGGCGACGAACTAGACGTGCGTCGGGTCACCGAGTACCTGGTCTCGGTCCCCGAGCGGATCCTCCGTACCGTCGCGGCCGCGCTCGGCGGAACGATCCACGAGACGGCCGAGCTCGTGCTCCCGCGGCTCGTCCGGAAGTCGCGCTTCTACGAGGCGACGGCGAAGAACCTCCTGCGCATCACGGTCGAGCTCGTCGGTGGGGTCCAGCGCGACGCCGAGACAGTCGCCGACGAGCACGAGTCGTCACCGAAGAAGCTCGCCGTGCGCAAGGCCGGCGGGAACGTCGTCGAGCTCGGATCGATCCTCGCCTTCGGCTTCTCGCCGCTCTGGCTCCTCGCCGCAGCAGCGGACATCTCGCACGGCACGCGCATCTACCTCGACGCGCTCGTCGGCGAGCTGAAGGCTGCCGGTGTGCTGGCACGGAGCGCCGAGTTCGGCTCCGTGGACGATCTGCTCGCCGCACTCGAGGGTGCGAGCGGGACCACCGCGCGGCTCATCGACATCCCTCCGCTCGAGGTGGAGGGGCTCAAGCGCTCGCTCGCCGACCTGCGCGACGACGCGAAGAGCCTCCCCACTCCGCCCGAGCTCGCGGCGGTCTACGAGGGACTGCTCGCCGAGGCGGATCGAGAGCAGCGCTCGCTCCTCGAGGTCTCGCTCGGGATGGGCCTCGCGTTCTTCAACTCCGCTCGCAAGGTCGGACGTCAGCACCTGCTCGATCCCTACACCGAGGACCTCCGCCCCGTACGCGACGAGGGCTTCGCCTCGTATGCACGACGAGTCGGCGCGCCGTACGCGCAGGCGGTCGCGCGTCATCTCGACCCACGCCAGGCGACGCTCACAGAGCGCGGGCTCGGCCGGCTGACGCGGCCCAAGCTGCTTGAATCGGAGGCGATGAGCCACCCGAACAGCTTCAGTGCCCGGGCGACGCTCGACGTCGGCGGCACGAGCCGCGAGATCTTCCGGCTCGACGCGCTGCAGGCGAGTCATGACGTGCTGCGGCTCCCCTACACGCTTCGTGTCCTCCTCGAGAACGTGCTGCGGACGGAGGACGGCGCGAACGTCACGTCGGCGGACGTCGAGGCGGTGGCTGGCTGGGTCGCGACGGCCGAGCCCTCGCAGGAGATCTCCTTCTCGCCCGGTCGTGTGCTCCTCCAGGACTTCACCGGCGTCCCGGCCGTCGTCGACCTCGCGGCGATGCGAAATGCGATGCACGACCTCGGCGGCGACCCACGGAAGATCAACCCGCTCCTTCCGGTCGAGCTCGTGATCGACCACTCGGTGCAGGTCGACGTGTTCGCGAACAGGCTCGCCATCTTCCGGAACGCGGAGCTCGAGTTCGAGCGGAACCGCGAGCGATACGCGTTCCTGCGCTGGGGACAGGGCGCGTTCGACAACTTCAAGGTCGTCCCCCCGAGCACCGGGATCGTCCACCAGGTGAACCTCGAGTTCCTGGCCCGCGTCGTGGACGAGCGCGACGGCGTCGCATTCCCCGACACGCTCGTGGGGACGGACTCGCACACGACGATGGTGAACGGGCTGGGCGTGCTCGGCTGGGGCGTCGGCGGGATCGAGGCCGAGGCCGCAATGCTCGGCGAAGCGATCTCGATGCTCGTCCCGCAGGTCGTCGGCTTCCGGCTGATGGGTGCGCTGCCCGAGGGTGCCACGGCTACCGACCTCGTCCTCACCGTCACACAGGTGCTGCGCGAGACCGGCGTCGTCGGGAAGTTCGTCGAGTACTACGGGCATGGGCTCGAGACGCTGCCGCTGGCCGACCGCGCGACGATCGGGAACATGTCGCCGGAGTACGGCGCGACGTGCGGCTTCTTCCCGGTGGACGCCGAGACCCTCCGCTACCTTCGGCTCACCGGCCGCTCGGAGGAGCGGATCGCGCTCGTCGAGGCGTACTGCAAGGAGAACGCGCTCTGGCACGAGCCCGACGATCCGCCGACGTACACCCAGGTCGTCGAGCTCGACCTCTCCACCGTCGAGCCCTCCCTCGCCGGACCCAGGCGCCCGCAGGATCGCGTTCCCCTCGCCGGGGCGAAGCAGGCGTTCGTCGAGGCGCTCCCGAGCTTCGGCGTCGACTATGGCAATGCGCACGACGAGGCCGTGGCGGAGACGTTCCCCGCCAGCGATCCCCTCGCATCGGGCACTCCCGGACACGCGGAGGAAGACCCGACGGACGGGGCGATCTCGACGGGTCCACGGCTCGTGCTGGCCGAGCCGACGGCGGTGGACGTCACCTACGACGGCGAGTCGTTCCACCTCGATCACGGCGCGGTCGTGATCGCGGCGATCACCTCGTGCACGAACACGTCGAATCCGGCGGTCATGGTCGGGGCCGGCCTCCTCGCGAAGAAGGCGGTCGAGCGCGGCCTGACCCGCAAGCCGTGGGTGAAGTCCAGCCTCGCCCCGGGCTCGAAGGTCGTGACCGAGTACTACGACAAGGCCGGCCTCACGCCGTACCTCGAGGAGCTCGGCTTCCACACGGTGGGCTACGGCTGCACGACCTGCATCGGGAACTCGGGCCCGCTGCCCGACGAGATCTCCGCGGGTGTCGCGCAGGGTGACCTCGTCGTCTGCGCAGTTCTGTCCGGGAACCGTAACTTCGAGGCCCGGATCCACCCGGAGGTGAAGGCGAACTATCTGGCCTCGCCCCCGCTCGTCGTGGCGTACGCGCTCGCGGGTCGAATGGACATCGACCTCGTGACCGAGCCGCTCGGGGTCGGATCCGACGGCGAAGACGTGCTCCTCGCGGATATCTGGCCGTCGGCGGAGGAAGTGCGGCAGACCGTCGCCGGAACGATCGGGGAGGAGATGTTCCGCGCGACCTACGCCGACGTCTTCACGGGCGACGAGACCTGGCGGTCGCTGCCGGTGCCGGAGGGCGAGCTCTTCGCCTGGGATCCGGCCTCGACGTACGTGCGCCTGCCGACGTACTTCGACGGAATGCCGCCCGAGCCGGGCGCGGTCGAGGACGTCGAGGGCGCACGCTGCCTCGTGTCGATCGGCGACTCGGTGACGACGGACCACATCTCGCCGGCCGGCGCGATCAAGCCCGACTCCCCCGCCGGGCGCTATCTCGTCGAGCACGGCGTCGAGCGGAAGCACTTCAACTCGTACGGGTCACGCCGCGGTAACCACGAGGTGATGGTGCGAGGCACGTTCGCGAACGTCCGGCTGCGGAACCTCCTCGTTCCGGGCTCGGAGGGAACGTGGACGGTGCACGTGCCGTCGGGGGACGAGACGACGATCTTCGAGGCCGCTGAGCGCTACCGCGACGAGGGGACACCGCTCGTCGTCCTCGCCGGGAAGGAGTACGGCTCCGGCTCGTCGCGCGACTGGGCGGCGAAGGGGCCGAAGCTCCTCGGAGTGCGGGCGGTGATCGCGGAGAGCTACGAGCGCATCCACCGCTCGAACCTCCTGATGATGGGCGTGCTCCCGCTCCAGTACGCGCCGGGCGACAGCCGCGAGTCGCTCGGTCTCACGGGCCGCGAGGCCTTCTCGATCGTCGGCCTCGAGAACGGCGAGGCGGACGAGGTCACCGTACGGGCCGACGACACGGAGTTCCGTGCGGTCGTGCGTCTCGACACGCCGCGCGAGCGCGAGTACCTGCGCCACGGCGGGATCCTCCCGTACGTTCTTCGGCGGCTGCTCGCGAGCTAGAGCCGGCGCAACTCCGTGGGCAACGGGCGGGCGTGCACGACCGTCAGCGACGTCGTCGGGCGCGTGAGCGCCACGTAGAGCTCCCGCAGCCCCTGGCCCGACGCAGCTTCCTCCACGATCGCGGCCGGTTCGACGACGACCACGTGATCGAACTCCATGCCCTTCGACTCGCGCGGCGTGAGGACGGAGACGCGGGTGTCGTCGAAGAGCGCCGGGTCCGCATCGCCTCGGAGCGACGGAGGCGCGATGATCGCGAGGAGCCCCTCGGCCTCGGCGAGCGCCGCCGCCTCCGCGTAGGCAGCGCCGAGCGGAGAATCGGCGAGCACGATTCGCGGCGCATCGGCTCCCGCGCGATACGCGACGGGCGGCTGCGTCGCCGGTGCGATGTGCTCGAGCAGCGGGAGCGCGAGCGCGATGATCTCGCGCGGCACGCGGTACGAGTGCCTGAGCTCCTCGACCTCCGCGACGTCCCCCCGGGGAAGCTGCACCAGCACCTCGTGCCAGCTCCGGTACGGGATCGCCCCCGTGGCCTGTGCGACGTCGCCGAGCATCGTGAACGAGCCGGCGACCCGCCGCGCGATCATCCGGAGCTGCATCGGTGTGAGGTCCTGGGCCTCGTCGACGATGACGTGCCCGTAACGGAGATGGTCGTCGAGGAGGATCGAGCGCGCCTCGTCGAGCAGCGGGAGAT
>DASTWH010000373.1:0-3667 GCA_035758735.1 Gaiellaceae bacterium | reverse complement strand
CGACGCCAGCCGGCACGAGGAAGTCGGCGTCCTCGGGCCAGCCGTAGAACCGCTTCGCCGCCTTCACGCCGTCGGGGCCGAGCGGTTCGCCGTGCGCTTTCGGGGTGTCCTCGACGGGCGTGCCGTAGCCGATGTGGCTATGCACGACGACGAGCGTGGGACGCTCATCCTCGGCCTTGAAGTCCAGGAACGCCCGCTCGGCGGCATCGAGGTCGTTCGCGTCGTCGATCGTGGTCACGTTCCATCCGTACGCGGCGAACCGGGCCGCGACGTCCTCGGTGAACGTCAGGTCGGTGTGCCCCTCGATCGTGACGCGATTCGAGTCGTAGATCCAGCAGAGGTTCGAGAGCCGCTGGTGCGCCGCGAACGACGCGGCCTCCGACGCGACCCCCTCCATCATGCAGCCGTCCCCGGCCTGGGCGTACACGTCGAAGTCGAAGAGCGTGAACCCGTCGCGGTTGTAGCGGGCCCCGAGCCACTGGCTGGCCACCGCCATCCCGACCGAGGTGGCGACGCCCTGGCCGAGAGGGCCGGAGGTCGTCTCGACGCCGCTCGTCCACCGGTACTCCGGGTGGCCCGGGCACTTCGAGCCGAGTTGCCGGAAGCTCCTGAGGTCGTCGAGCGACACCGCGGGGTCGCCGAGGACCTCGTACTCGGGATCGACCGCGCGGACACGCGTCAGGAAGAGCAGCGACCAGAGGAGGGCGGAGGCATGCCCTGCAGAGAGCACGAAACGGTCGCGGTTGGGCCAGATCGGGTCGGACGGATCGAAGCGGAGGAACCGCTGCCAGAGCGTGTACGCGACGGGCGCCATGCCGACCGGCGTCCCCGGATGGCCCGAGTTCGCCGCCTGGATCGCGTCGATGCAGAGCGTCCGGATCGTGGTGACGCAGAGGTCGTCGAGCTCCCGCGTCACGCGGCAGGCTCCTCCTCGCGCATCCGGTCGCCGTTCACGGCGTCAGCTCGCGTCTGGCAGCCAAGGATCCCTCCATCCCCCGTAGTCGCGGGTGAGCTTCGAGGCTGACTCCGGCCCCCAGGTCCCGGGTTCGTAGACCTCGACCGGCGGGGGCGAGTCGAGGAGGGGTTGGACGACCCGCCACGTCTCTTCCACTGCGTCCTGGCGGGCGAAGTGACTCGGATCACCGCGCAGCGCGGCGTCGAGGAGGACCTCGTACGCGGTCGGGCCCTCACCGCCGAACTCCGCGAACTCCATGTCCAGTTGGACGGAGCGCAGCGCTTCGTCTTCCGCATGCTTCGCCTGCATGCGGAGTCGCGCCCCAGGACGTGGGCCGATGCGGAGCACCATCTGGTTCGGCTCCGGCCGCGGCGCATGCTTCGGGACGAACCCGAGCCACGGGGTCGTGTTGAAGACGACGCGGACCTCGGTCACGGTCACGGGGAGCGACTTGCCCGCGCGGATGAAGAATGGCACTCCGGACCAGCGCCAGTTGTCGATCTCGAGGCGCATGGCGCAAAAGGTCTCCGTCTGCGAGCCGGGCGCGACGCCCTCCACGTCGAGGTACCCGCGGTACTGGCCGCGCACGTAATGCGTCGGATCCGCCTCGGCCATCGCGACGAACACGTCGCGCTTGCGGTTGTTGATGACGTCGACTCCGCGACCGGTCGGGGGCTCCAGCGCAACGTAGCTCAGGACCTGGAGCAGGTGGTTCTGCACGACGTCGCGCATGGCACCCACCGGGTCGTAGAAGTGGCCGCGGTCGGCGACGTCGAAGTCCTCGCCCATCGTGATCATGACGCTCGACACGAAGTGCCGGTTCCAGAGCGGCTCGAGGATCGTGTTCGCGAAGCGGAGGTAGAGGATGTCCTCGACCGACAGCTTCCCGAGGAAGTGGTCGATGCGGTACAGCTGCGACTCGTCGATGAGCGCGTGGAGCTCGGCGTTGAGCGCGCGCGCGGACGCGAGATCGTGGCCGAACGGCTTCTCGACGACCACGCGCGCGTTCTCGGTGAGACCGGCTCTCGAGAGCCCACCGACGACGGTGCCGAACAGCGAAGGCGGGATCTCGAGGTAGAAGACCGGCAGCCTCTTGCCCTCGACCGCCTTGGCGACCTGCTCGTAGACGGCGGGGTCGGTGAAGTCGCCGTGGTGGTAGGAGAGCCGCTTCGCGAAGCGCGCGAACACATCCTTGTCGAGGGTCTCGCCGGTCGCGACGATCGAGTCACGCGCCCGCTCGACGAGCTGCTCGACCGACCAGTCGTCGAAGGCGACGCCCACGACCGGGCAGTCGAGCAGTCCGCGCTCCTCGAGGCGGTAGAGCGCGCGGTACGTCATGACGCGCGCGAGGTCGCCGGTGATCCCGAAGATCACGAGGACGTCGGCCGACGCGTCTGCCTGCCCAGACCCGTGCACCGGCGGATCATTTCACCTGTGACACGACAGGTGGGATGATCCCTCCGTGGGCGGGCTGGCCATCACGACGGTCGATCTCGCACGCCTCCAGTTCGCAACTACCTCGCTTTACCACTTCCTCTTCGTCCCGCTGACGCTCGGCCTGGCGCCGCTCGTCGCCGTCATGCAGACGCTCTGGTACCGCGGCAAGGGAGAGCACTGGCTCCGGCTCACGCGGTTCTTCGGGACGCTCATGCTCATCAACTTCGCGATCGGGGTCGCGACGGGGCTCGTGCAGGAGTTCCAGTTCGGGATGAACTGGTCGATCTACTCCGAGTTCGTGGGCGACGTGTTCGGCGCTCCCCTCGCGATCGAGGGCCTCGCGGCTTTCATGCTCGAGTCGACCTTCCTCGGGCTCTGGATCTTCGGGTGGGACCGGCTCTCGAAGCGCGTCCACCTCGCGACGGTCTGGTTGTTCGCGATCGGAAGCTGGGCGTCGGCGTTCTTCATCATCAGCGCCAACTCGTGGATGCAGCGGCCCGTCGGCTCCACGGTCACCGACGGCCGCGCCGAGCTGACGAACGTCTGGGAGCTCTTCTCGAACCGCTTCGGTCTCTGGGCGTACCTCCACGTGTTGCTCGTCGGCCTCACGACGGCGTGCGTCGTGCTCTTCGGCGTCGCCTGCTGGCACCTCGTCCGCGGACGGAACCAGGAGCTGTTTCGCCATGCGGCGAAGCTCGCGCTGATCGTCGGCGTCCCGATCTCGGCGGTGAACCTCGGGGTCGGCAGCCAGATGGGCGTCGTCGTGACCGACTACCAACCGATGAAGATCGCCTCGACGGAGGCGCAGTGGGACACGTGCCAGCCCTGCGCGTTCTCGCTGTTCCAGATCGGCGGCTTCACGGAGGACGACCAGACGCCCTCGTTCTCGATCCAGATCCCACACCTCCTGTCGATCCTCGCGACGCTTTCCTGGGACGGCGAGGTGCAGGGGATGAACGAGCTGCAGGCCGCGGATCAGTCCCAGTACGGCACCGGTGACTACATCCCGCCGGTGCGGACGACGTACTGGAGCATGCGGGTCATGGCCTATGCCGGGACGCTCGTCTTCCTGGTCCTCGCGCTCGGCGCCCTGCTCTACTGGCGTGGGAGGCTCGCGTCGACGCGCTGGTTCCTCTGGCTCGGGGTCCTGTCGATCCCGCTTCCGTACGCGGCGGCACTCGCCGGCTGGGTGCTCTCCGAGGTCGGACGACAGCCGTGGATCGTGTGGGGACTGCTGAAGACCGTCGACGCCAACTCGCCCAGCGTCTCGACGGC
>DASTWH010000369.1:0-8114 GCA_035758735.1 Gaiellaceae bacterium | reverse complement strand
CCCGCCTCGACCGCCGGGCGCGTGAGGATCAGGCGACCGACAGCGCCCTCGGACAGCGCGGAGACGGCAAGTGCCATGGCCAGGTAGGTCTTGCCTGTACCGGCCGGCCCGATGCCGAAGGTCACGGTCGCGCCGCGGATGGCGTCGACGTAGCGCTTCTGGTTGACCGTCTTGGGCGTGATGTTCTTGCCGCGGTGACGCCAGACGACGTCGTCGAAGACCTCGCGCACGTCCTCCGCCTGATCGAGTGCGGCGAGGACGGCGCCGACCGTGTCCGGGCCGATCTCGTGACCGCCTTCCACCAGCTCCACGAGCTCGTCCACGACGGCGCGCGCAGCTGCGACGTGCTCGTCGTCGCCGCCGAGCGTCAGGCGGTTCCCACGAAGCGCGATCGTGCAGTGCAGCCGCTCGCGCAGCGCATCGAGGACGCCGTCCTCCACGCCTGCGAGCTCCGCGGCGACCTCGTTCGATACGTCCAGAACCTGCTGCACTCGGCCAGTGTAAGGACGAGCTAGGCCAGCTTTTCCTTCACGAGCTGGGAGACGACGGAGCCGTCCGCGCGGCCGGAGACCTGGTGCATGACGCCCGCCATCACGCGTCCCATGTCGCGGATGTTGGTCGCCCCGACCTCCGAGATGACGTCGTCGATGATCTCCTCGATCTCCTCTTCCGACATCTGCTCGGGCATGAACTCCGCGAGCACGTCGAGCTCGTACTCCTCGTCGTCGGCCTGCTCCTCGCGGCCTCCGGCGCGGAAAGCCTCCGCCGCCTCGACCCGCCGCTTTCGCTCACGCTGGAGAACCTGCAGCTCCTCGTCGTCGGACAACGGCCGCTGCAGCTCCTTCTGTGCGGCCTGCAAGGAGTTGAGGAGAAGGCTCAGCGCGTCCCGGCGGTCCTCGTCGCGCGCGAGCCGTGCCGCCTTGAGCTCGTCCTCGATGCGGACGATCAGCGCCATCTACGCGGTCTCCAGCGCGAGCGCGTGCGAGAGCTTGCCGCGGTCGAAGCGGCCGCCGAGCACGTGCCAGTGCAGATGAAAGACCGTCTGGCCTCCCCCCTCGCCCACGTTCACGAGCACCTTGTAGTCCTCGAGCCCCGCGGCCTGTGCGGTCTCGGCGACGAAGCGCAGCATCCTCCCGGCCTCCTCGTCGGAGAATGCATCGACGTCGCGGAACGTGTCGACGTGCCGCGCGGGCAGGACGAGCAGGTGCGTCTCGGCGATCGGGTTGATGTCACGGATCGCGACGAACCCGTCGGCCGCGTGCACGTGGTCGCCCTCGGTGACGAGCCGGCAGAACAGGCAGTTCTCAGGCGGCGACGGCAAGGATCCCCTCCTCGGACACTCCGACGGCGCGGGCCTGCAGGAGTTGGCCGACCTCGCCGTCGACGAGCCACGGCGTGTAGTCGTCGCCGTACCCACGTCCCGGCCGATCGACGAGCACCCGATCCGTCGTCCCGATCCGGGATTGCCAGTGGCTGCGCGAGAGTTCGTCCGAGAGCGCCCGCAGGCGCGCTCCGCGCTCGTTCTTGACCCGGGCCGGAACGCTGTCCTCACCTGCGGTGACGGTGCCGGGACGGGGCGAGTACGGAAAGACGTGAACCCGGCTCAGTCGCGCACGCTCGACGACCTCGAGCGTTCGCTCGAACGCCCCATCGTCCTCGCCGGGGAAGCCGACGATCACGTCGGCCGTCAGATTGAAGTCCTCGAGCGGCTCCAGCTTCGCCAGGTACTGCGCGGAGCTGTAACGCCGACCCATCGCGCGCAGCACGCCATCGTCGCCCGACTGCAAAGGGACGTGGAGATGGCGCGATGCAGGGGCCGTCTCGCGCAGCGCTGCGACGAGCTCCTCGCTCAGGTGATTCACCTCGATCGACGAGAGGCGCAGCCGCTCGAGACCCGGCACCGCCCCCGCCTCGCGGATGAGCCGGGCGAGCGTGAAGCCGGCTTCGCGGTCGCGGAAGCAGCCCAGGTTGACGCCGGTGAGGACCACCTCGCGGTGGCCTTGCGCGGTACGCCGCTCGATCTCCGCGAGCACCGCGCCGGCACGCCGGCTCCGCGTTCCTCCCCGCACGAGCGGGATGACGCAGAAGGCGCACGAGAACGAGCACCCGTCCTGGATCTTCACGAACGCGCGGGTCCGCTCGACGCGTGCGTCGGCCTGAACGCACGCGATCGTGCCCACGTGCCCCGCAACGGCGGCCGGGAGCTCCTCGCTCCGTCCGCCCACGATCGTGACGTTGGACGGCATCGTGGTGAACGCACCCTCGAGGTTCGCGCCGCACCCTGTGACGTAGACGCGTCGGTGGCTCCGTGCCGCGCGGGACACCGCCTGGCGCGACTTCGAGATCGCCTCGTGCGTCACGCAGCACGTGTTCACAACCGCGACCTCTGCCGTGTCCGAGGACTCGACGTGGCCGTCCCCGAGCAGGCGCTCACGCACGGCCTGTGCGTCCGCGTAGGACACCTTGCACCCCAGAAAACGCACCGAGAACGACGCCACTGCCGGACTAGCTTAGTGCCGCTTCGTCAGAACGTCTGCCGCCCAGCCCTCGAGCTCGACGCGGTCGATGCGTGACCAGCCGGCCGCCGCCGGCTCCTCCGAGGCGTAGTAGCCCGACGTCACGGCAAGCGAAGCATCCAGCCGCTCGAGCAATTGCTCGACGACGGCGAGCTCGATGTTCGCGACCGCGACGTCGCTCGACGGCAGTGGATCCTGGAGGACGTTCGCACGCGAGACGTCGACGACGACGCCGTTCCGCCGCACCGTCGCTCGCGCGGCCTCGACCGCGACCTCGTCGATGTCGATCGCCCGGATGGGGCCGAAGCCAAGTCGGGCCGCCGCGACCGCGACGACGCCGGAGCCGCACCCCGCATCGAGAAGGCTCCCGCGCTCGAGCCGCGACAGAGTCTCGATGCAGGCGCGCGTCGTCGGGTGCGCTCCCGTGCCGAACGCCCGGCCCGGATCGACGACCACCGCCGGCTCGCCGGCGGGCGGTGCGATCCATGGTGGCCCGATCCAGAGCCCGCCCGCGCTCGCCGGACGATGGAACTCCTTCCAGCGATCCTCCCAGCCGTCGGCTACGGGCTCCGTCGTCGCGTGCGGGAATGCGGCGCCGAGCTCAGCCGCGCGGACCCCGTCGACGTACACGGCCAGCTCGATTTCCGTGTCGAGCTCGCGCTCCTCGAACCCGGCGGGCGCGTGCTCGACGAGCCACGCGCGAGCGATCTCCGCCTCGGACGTCGGGACGACGAAGGCGACGCGGACGAGCCCGCTCAGCGCAGGGCGCTCTTCAGCCGGCTGAAGAAGCCGCCGTCCTCGTCACGCGGCCGGTATGCCTCGTCGTCGAGCTTCTCGTCGAGCTGCTCCACGAGTGCCCGCTGCTCGTCGTCGAGCGCAGTCGGGACGGCGACGTCGAGACGCACGTACAGCGAGCCGTGGCCCGAGCCGCGAAGCGCGGGCATGCCCTCGCCTCGGAGGACGCGAACCTCGCCGGGCTGCGTTCCGGGCGGCACTTCCAGGGAAACCTCGCCCGACAGCGAGGTGACAGTCGCGGTCGTCCCGAGGGCGGCCTCGGTCATCGTCAGCCGCAGGGCGGTGTGCAGGTCGTCGCCGTCACGGATGAACCGCTCGTCGGGACGGACACGCACGACCACGAACGCGTGGCCGCGGTCGGAGCTGCGAAACCCGGCATGCCCCTCGCCGCGGACGCGGATTTGCTGGCCGTCGTGGATGCCGCGCGGAACGTCGACCTCGAGCTGCGTGCGCGTCACGATGCGCCCGTCGCCGCGACAGTCGACGCACGGCCGCTCGAGCACCTCACCGACGCCATCGCACTCGGGGCAGGACCGCTGCTGGACGAACTGCCCGAAGATGTTCTGGGAGACGCTTCGCACGACACCTGCTCCCGAGCACGTGGGGCACGTGCGGGTCGACGTCTCGGGCTCCGCCCCGCTGGCACCGCAGCGCTGGCATGGAAGCGCGACGTCGAGTGGGACGGTGACCGTCGCACCCGCGAACGCCTCCTCGAGGTCGATCTCGACGACGGCCTGGACGTCCCCTCCGCGCTGCGGACGTTGACGTGCACCGCCGCCGAGCAGGTCCTCGCCGAAGAACGCGGCGAAGATGTCCGCCACGCTCCCGAAGTCCGCGAAGTGCGGCTCGAACCCTCCCCGCCTCAGACCGGCCTTGCCGTAGCGGTCGTACGTCGCGCGGCGCTCGGGGTCGGAGAGCACCTCGTACGCCTCGGCGACGTCGCGGAAGCGAGCATCCGCGTCGGGCTCGCTCGAGACGTCGGGATGGAGCTCGCGCGCCAGCGTCCTGAACGCACCCTTGATGTCGGCGTCGCTCGCGGTGCGCGGCACCCCGAGCAGCTCGTAGTAGTCGCTCTCCGTCGTCGCCACGGCCTAGGCGTCTTCGTAGACGTCCTCGACGAACCGCGAGAGCTCGAAGGCCGCCGCGCGGACGGTTCGGATCGCTTTCTCGTAGTCCATGCGAAGCGGCCCGACGAGGCCGACGGCGCCGAGCGGAGTCGACCGGATGCCGTAGGTCGCTCCGACGAGCGACACGGCGCGGAGATCCGCTCCTGCCAGCTCGGGGCCGACGTGGACGACGGGTCGTTGGGGCTCGAGCGCCTCGCTCAGAAGCTCGAGCACGGCTGCGCGACGCTCGAGGAGCTCCACGAGGCGCATGGTCGCCTCGACCTCCTCCGCCCGCGCGCCGCCGACGAGACCTGCCGTCCCACCGACGAAGATCTCAGGCCCCGCCTCGGCGCCGACCTCGAGCAGCGTATGGCCGATCAGGGAGAGGAACGCGCGTTCGCGTGGCGCGAGCTCCGGCGCCTCGAGTCGCCGCCGAACCGTCCGCGAGCCGAGACGCTCGCCGACGATCTGCTCCTCGAGGTACTCGCCGGCCCAGGCGACGAGGCCCGGGTCGACGGGATCCTCGAGCCGGAACACCTGCTTCGACACGCCACCCGTCGACGTGATCACGACGACCATGACGCTCGTCGGCTGCAATGTCAGCACCTCGACGTGCTTGATCGAGGCGGTCTCGAGCGACGGCGCCGACACGAGCGCTAGAAGACGTGTCGCGTCCGAGAGCATCTCCGTCGTCGCTCGCAACGCCTGCTCGATCTCGTCGCGCATCGAGCGAAGATCGACGCCGAGTGCCTCGGGACGCCCTTCGACCGTGTCGACGAGCTCCTCGGCGTAGAGGCGGTAGCCGCTCTCGGTCGGCGTCCTGCCCGCGGACGTGTGCGGGTGGGTCAGCAGGCCGAGCGTCTCGAGTTCCGCGAGCTCGCCTCGCACCGTCGAGGCCGAGAAGCCGAGCCCTGAGCGCTCGACGAGTGCGCGCGACCCGACCGGCTGTCCGGATGCGACGTACTCCTCGATGACGAGGCGCAGGATCTCGCGCTTTCGCGGCGTCAGCTGCATCCGGTCCGATGGTAGCCGGGTCGGCCGCTGATTCCAGGGCTTCTCAGGCCATCAAGTCGGCAGTCACGCCGCCGCCGAGGAAGCGGCCGCGGCGTGTGAGCCGCAGCTCGTCGCCGCGTCCGTTTGCGGTCACCTCGACGAGACCGAACCCGGAGAGCCGGGTCAGTGCGTCGCGGTCGACCGCGTCCTCGACGTCGGCCAGCACGACGGGCTCGTCGAGACGCAGCCCGAGGAGCAGGCGCTCGCGCGCCGCCGTCTCGAGGTCGATCGGCTCCACGTCGCGCGAAGGCTCGCCGCCACCCAAGAGCGCGCCGACGTAGCCGGAGAGGCTCGGCAGGTTTCTCCGCCGCTCGCCGCTGACCGTCGAGACGGCGCCGATCCCGAGCCCGAGGTAGTCGCGGCCGCGCCAGTAGCCGAGGTTGTGCCTCGCGCGGAGGTCTCGCTCGCCTCCGAGGCAGAAGTTCGCCGTCTCGTACCAGCGGTAGCCCGCCCCGGTGAGCGTCTCGACCACGTGCTCGAAATACCCCTCCATCGCGTGGGCCTGGCGCGCGAGCTCCTCGCCGTGCGCGTGCGTGAACCGCGTGCCGGGCTTCGCCTCGAGCTCGTAGCACGAGAGGTGCTCGGGCTCGAGCGCGAGCGCTTCTGTCAGATCGGCATCGAGGTCGGCGACGCTCTGGCCGGGGATGCCGTAGACGAGGTCGAGCGAGACGTTGTCGAAGCCCGCGTCGCGCAGCGTGTGCACCGCCCGGCGGACGTCGTCGGGTGTCGCGCGCCGCTCGAGCACGTCGAGCAGGCGCGGCTGGAAGCTCTGTGCGCCGAGCGAGACCCGGGTAACGCCGTTCTCGCCAAGGAGCCGGGCGAGGTCGGGCGTCACGGTCTCCGGGTTCGCCTCGACCGTGGCCTCGTCCGCGTCCGGCAGGCCGCGGAGCAGACGCTCGAGCTCCGCCGGCTCGGTGAACGTCGGCGTCCCACCCCCGAGGAAGATCGTCTCCACGTCCGGCGCGAGCACGCCGCGCTCGAGCTCCAACTCCGCGAGCAGCGCGTCGACGTACGCAGCGTGCTGGCCCCGTCGGCCGACGACCGTCACGAAGTCGCAGTAGCCGCAGCGATGCGCGCAGAAGGGCAGATGGACGTACAGGTGGCGGACGTGACCCATCAGCGGCTCTTCCGGTCCGAGTCGAGGTTCAGGACCGCGAGGAACGCCTCCTGTGGCACCTCCACGCTTCCGACCTGCTTCATGCGCTTCTTGCCCTTCTTCTGCTTCTCGAGGAGCTTGCGCTTGCGCGTGATGTCGCCGCCGTAGCACTTCGCGAGCACGTCCTTGCGGCGCGCCTTGATCGTCTCGCGCGCGATCACCCGCGACCCGATCGCCGCCTGCACCGGGACGTCGATCATCTGCCGCGGGATCTCCTCGCGCAATCGCTCGACGAGCTGGCGCCCCCGGTCGTACGCGGCGTCGCGGTGAATGATCAGCGAGAGGGCGTCGACCTGCTCCCCCGCGACGAGGATGTCGACCCTGGTCAGGTCGCCGGGCTTGAAGCCGGCGAGGTCGTAGTCGAAGCTCGCATACCCGCGCGTCCGCGACTTCAGCTGGTCGTAGAAGTCGAGGACGATCTCGCCGAGCGGGAGCTCGTACAGCAGCAGGACACGATCTTCGCTCAGGTACTCCATGTGATCGAAGGTCCCGCGGCGATCGTTCGCGAGCTCCATGACCGCGCCGACGTAGTCCTTCGGGACGATGACGGACGCCTTCACGTACGGCTCCTCGACCTGCTCGAGCTCGCGGGGCATCTCGGCCGGGTTGTGCACCTCGACCTCCTCGCCGGTCCGCGTGGTCGCGCGGTAGGCGACGTTCGGGGCGGTGATCAGGAGATCGAGATCGAACTCGCGCTCGAGACGCTCGCGGACGATCTCCATGTGCAGGAGGCCGAGGAAGCCGCAGCGGAAGCCGAAGCCGAGCGCCTGCGACGTCTCAGGCTCGTACGAGAGCGACCCGTCGTTGAGCTTCAGCCGTTCGAGCGCGTCGCGGAGCTCGGGGTAGTCGTCGGAATCGGTCGGGAAGATCCCGGCGAAGACCATCGGCTTCACGTCCTGGTAGCCCGGGAGAGGCGCCGCCGCGGGGCGGCGACGCGACGTCAGCGTGTCGCCGACGCGGAGCCGCGACACGTCCTTGAGACCCGTGATGACGTAGCCGACCTCGCCCGCCGACAGCGAGTCGACGGGGTCGCGCGCAGGCGACATGACGCCGATCTCCTCCGCGTCGAACTCGGTGCCCTGCGCCATCGCCTTCAACGGCTCGCGCGGTGAGAACACCCCGTCGACGACGCGGACGAACGCGACGACGCCGCGGTACTGGTCGTAGGACGAGTCGAAGACGAGCGCACGCGCCGGCGCGTCCGGGTCGCCCGCAGGTGCCGGAATCCGCTCGACGATGGCATCGAGCACCTCGGGAACGCCGATCCCCGTCTTCGCGGAGATCCGGAGGACGCGCTCCGGTGACGCGCCGAGCAGCTCGCCGAGCTCCTTCGCCGCACCGTCGGGATCCGCCTGCGGGAGGTCGATCTTGTTCGCGGCGGGGACGATCTCGAGGCCGCCCTCGATCGCGAGGTAGGCGTTCGCGAGCGTCTGCGCCTCGATCCCCTGCGCCGCGTCGACGACGAGCAGCGCACCCTCGCACGCCTGC